>NZ_QKVN01000001.1:0-214629 GCF_003231195.1 Acinetobacter sp. WCHAc060042 | reverse complement strand
TGATTAATGCTGATGTCTTATCAGTTCAGTATCTGGTTTTTGGTTGATTTTTAAATCAGTATTGCATAATGCGATTACCGGAATTTTTTAAGGTATAGAGAAGTTGGCCAAGTAAGACATCTTTTTCGGTTAAAGTCACGATAATCATAGGATGCTTTGAAGAGGGAATAGAGGTTAAGATGGCTTTACCATTATTTGCATCTAATGTAATTGATTGGCAGCCTTCAAGGTGAATTTCATGCATAAATGCAGCAACCATAGCCAAAATTGAACTGCTGACAGCCGCAAGTTTAGTCGTGTTAGAACCATCTTTTTTATAAACGTGTGCTAATTCAAAACCATCAGTGCTACAGAGCATAACGTAATTGACACCGCGAACATTCATGAGAATATCTTGAATTACATTTTTTGAAAATTCAATTAACTCTTCGGGTGCAGTACGGTTTTGTGTCAATGTGAACATATAAAACCTCACGGAGGGTTAATTTGTAATATTTGAGTTAGTTTCGATCGAAGTAATTAAAGCTTCTAATAATAGTAGTACATCATCTTTGTTTCGTGCATCAATAAAGAAAAGAGGAGAAAAGAGCTCATTTTCAAGTAGCCATTCCTTATAAATATTTGTAGATTTACCTGATTCAGAATGAAGATCGGTATGGGTAATTCCAATGGCGATATTATCCGTAAAATTCTGAAAGGTTTCTAAATAGTTCTCTAATTCTTGGATAGGATCATCCGAATGGTGGTCAATAAGAATAATCGCACCGATTGCTCCTTTGGTAATAGCGGACCAAACAAAATCAAAACGGCTTTGCCCAGGCGTACCATAGAGACCAATAGTGAGGTTTTCTTCGAGTGTAATTTCACCATAATCAATTCCAACAGTAGTTTCTAGTTTGCTATGGCGTTGTACATCAGTATTAAAAGCTTCCGTTTGCAGTACAGGAATCTCTGAAAGTGAGCGAATGGCCTCTGTCTTTCCTGCACCCATACCACCTGCAAAAACGATTTTAAAGCGTTGTAAAATCATACACTTTTCCTATATGCCTAATTTTTTTCTTAGCTTTCCAAAAAAACTTTTAATGAAACTTGATTCTTCTGAAACTTGTGGTGTTTCTGGGGGATTGTAGTGCTTATCCCAGATATTGATTTTCGAGAGGTTGTTTGTTGCAATATTTGTTGCAATAAAGCGTTGTACTGTGTCGATAGGTAAATCAAGTTGTATTGAAATTTTGGAAATCTTTCCACCTTGTATAAAACAACTTGAAAGTTGGAAAATGTGTTTTCTATCCAAATTCTGGCTAGGTTTAGGCCACATATGAATTTTAAAATGACCATCCTCAGGTGCGATTTCTTTTAAAAATAATGGAGAATTCCAAAAAAACTGCCATAGCCAATCACTCAGTATATGTGGTTGCTTCCGTGAGACTTTCATGAAGTTGCTGGTGCTGGCAATATCATAGTTAAAGCCAAATTCGGTGAAATCTTGTTCTCTAGTCGTATTGAGCCATGCAATATTGTTCTGTACATCAATAATTGCAATAGTGCCTAATGTGTCAAAGAGATGGAGTTTTGAGTTTCGTTCTTGATCTAGCATTTTACTGAAATATTCTAATTTATAAGGGCTTTTTTTATATTGTGTGTCAGCTTCAGTAAGTGCGTGTGATTGAGTTTCAATCGGTGTATTGAGTAGATGTTGTAGAATCCAATTAGATAAGCTTTCATGGTGAATAATGGGCAAAGAAAGCGTATTTTCATGAATCAGGTTTTGCCCTTGTTGGTGTTTGGTAATTTTCAGCCAAGGGAATTTTCGGCTTTGTATGATTTTTTGTATGCTGTCTGTGTCATAAAAATTTTCATGTATGAATAAGCAATCAATGCTTGGGTCGGCAGCAGAACTCCAGTTAATTTTATACTCTTGAGGAATGAGATTACGTAGCTGTGTTTTAAGCTCTTCTGAATGATTCGAACTTAGGCCAGTAATCGCAATATTAATATATTGCTTATTCATAGTATGTCTTTAATTTAAAAGGTTGAAGAGGGCAATACAAACAACCCCTTTCCCATAATGATGAAAAAGGGGGTAATTCAAATTAAGAAAAATCTAAGCCTTTTTCATATCCTTTAAGTTCATGACGTGCCATTGCAAGGTTGGCTTTAGAGCGTTCAAGTACAAGATATAAGAAAATCTTGTCATTGCCTTCTAATGGACGGATTAGGTGATATTGTTTGCCTAAAGTGATAAGAATGTCTTCAATCGTATCATTTAAATTTAAGGCTTGTGCAACACGACGTTTCGAGCGAACGACTTCGGTATTGCCTGCTGCTGCGAGTTCTAAATCAATGCTTCCACCGCCTTGAGTCGCGAGAGCTAAACCACTTTCTCCGTCAACCAATGCTGCTGCATAGAAACCATCAATATTTGCTAATGCTTCTAATGAGACTCTAGCCATAGTTTTTCTCTTCAATTATATGAGTTTTAGAAAATCCTTTTAACCTGTTGTTTCACAAGTCGATTTCATTATATGGATGGCGCGAAAAAATTATCAATAGAAATAAATTGAGCTACAAAGATGGAAAAGGAATTGGCGATTAAATCCGAGCTTTTTAGTCAGTTTTTACTGGTTTTTTTTGTGATTTTGTTGACATTTCAATTAAAATATTTTGATTGAATTTGCAATTGAATAGAAAATTGCTTAATTTATTTACAAGTGTAAGGAAATGTAAATTTAAAAAATGGCCATATAATGTTGAGGACAAGATCTATTTTTTTGATTAATTTAAGAAGATTGAATAAATATTTCTAATTTAAAAACAGAGAGATGCGTTGAATTAGAGCATCTCTCATCTTTAATCATTTAGATGAACATTTGTGAGGCTGCGCAGTAGAGTCCCCATAGAATAATAACAGCAACCACTGGTTCAAGGATTTTAGCCCACACTGGTGTTGTGTTTACTTCAGTTGCTTGGCTATGTGTGTGGTCTTGGTGGTCAGTTGTGTGTTGATTTACCATTTGATTAAACTCCTTCATCGTCTCTTCTAATGATAGCTCTTCTTCAGGCATTGGTTTAGAGCCAATCAGTTCCGTTAGGTCATTTGTTGTCCAAATCCAGTCGTCTGCTTGACCTGAAAGGTGTTCAACTTGACCCACGAGAAGTTCATGAATACCTCGTTCACCAAAATTACCTGTTTCATCAAGTTGTTTTAGTTCAGCAAACTGAAGGCTTAGCATTTCCGTTAGACTATGTTCTAAGTCCGCGTTAGCTAGCTGAGATACATTGTGAGGTGAGGTGGTAAGATGTCGAGCAAGTTCCTGAATATACAGGTGATCTTGAGTTTGAATTTCGTGGTAAAGTTTCGCGCCATCTTTACGGATAAGCGTGATAAGTTTTCCTAGTGCGAGTGTATTGGCTTCTGCTAGATACTGATTTCGTTCTTCGTGAGGAAATTTATTCAGAAGCTCAGGCTTTTGAATTTTAATCTGTTCTGAAAAATATTGTACTAAATCAAAAGCCATATACTTACTCCATTTTATTAATCTAATAGTCTGAGACTTGGTTTTTTCTTAGATGCTTCAGGTTTTTCTTCATGCTCTGATTTTAAAGCATTTTGCTCATTTTGGGTATGACCCTCATATTCAGATGGGTCGAAGAATAAACCTTGTCCATTTTCACGGGCATAAATGCCAATCACAGCATTAAGGGGGACATAAATATCACGAGATACCCCACCAAAACGTGCAGAGAAGGTAATCGCATCGTTGCTCATATGTAGCGCATGCACGGCATGCGGGACGATGTTTAAGACAATCTGCCCATCTTGAATAAACTGCTCGGGTACCATGGTATTCGGTTGCGTTGCATCGACCAATAAATGTGGTGTCAGCTGATTATCACAAATCCATTCATATATGGCGCGAGCTAAATATGGACGAGTCGGCGTAAGGTTTAATTCTTGATCAGACATAATATTCTCTACGGCTGTTTAAATTCAGATTGATAATGGTTTTTCTCCTGCAAAGTTAAAGACTTTAAAAATGCAGGACGACTAAAAATACGTTGGCAATATAAATAGATTGGGCGACATTGCTGTTTGGGTAAATGCACACCCATACTGTTTAAGCGCAGAAAGATAGGCGCGAGCATGCAATCTAAAATGCTAAAGCTTTCCGACATGAAATAGGGGAAATGCTGAAACAATGGTGTTAGGGAAATGAGTGTATCTTTCAGTTTTTTTTGTGCGTTCAGTTTTGCTTGTGCATCGAGTGTATCTGGATGGCGCAGCATCATATCGGCAAGCTTTAACCAATCTTGTTCAAAGCGCCAAATATACTGACGCTGTTCCGCACGAGGCATAGGTGCATCGGCATAGAGTTTGTTTTGACGATAACGATCGTCTAAATACTCGGAGATGATATTGGCATTAAATAGTTTTAAATCATTTTCAATCAACATCGGTAGCTGATTATAAGGGTTTAAGCTGGCGAGATCTTCATCATCAGCATCACTTAAAACCAAATGGTATTTGATTTGCTTCTCTGCAAGTACATAACGAATCCAGTGGGAGCGAAAATCATCTGCATGGCTATACAGCGTAATTCCTTGAAGCGGAGTAGTTTCGACAGACATATTTCAAGAAACTAGGTGAAGTGAATCGGTTAGAATACTAAAAATAGCCAATAAAATCATCTTAACTTTAATATGCTTATACAATCGAATAACTTGGAAAAAATTAAAGATAAGGATAAAACTATGCAACTTATGCTCAGAATCACTCAATTGATCGCAGTGATTGTATTAATGACTTCTATCTCAAATAGTTATGCTCAAAATCAAGATATAGCCGAATCAGTAGATGTAGTGCCGCAGACTGCTGAATATGTCGCTTGTATTACTGATGAAACCTGTGATGTCGCTACCTCTGTATCTGAGGATGAGATGTATGGCGGTATTCAGCAAGAATATAAGGTAAAAGGCTGTAAGGTCACTGTTTATAATGATGGAGCTGTGAAAATGGTCGATGAGCAAACAGATGAGCCGTGTAATGCACTACTTCCTAAAGATCATCAATTTTTAAAATAAGTTGGAATATGTAACTAGAGGGATATCATACGAATAAAGCAGAATGCATGGGTTTTAAAGTTGAAAATGACGCATAAAAAAAGCCTTGGATAAACCAAGGCTTTTTGTCCGATTCGGTAAACGAATTAACGTTTAGAGAATTGAGGACGTTTACGAGCTTTACGTAAACCAAGTTTCTTACGTTCAACTTCACGAGCATCACGAGTAACGAAACCAGCTTGACGAAGAGCAGGTTTAAGTGTTTCGTCAGAAGCGATCAACGCACGAGTAATACCGTGACGGATAGCGCCAGCTTGACCACCGATACCACCACCAGCAACAGTGATGTAAAGGTCATACTTTTCAGTAGCTTCAAGAAGCTCTAAAGGTTGACGAACAACCATACGAGCAGTTTCACGACCGAAGTATTGCTCAAGAGTACGGTTGTTAATTACGAGTTTGCCTGTACCAGCTGACAAGAAAACACGTGCAGTTGCGGTCTTACGGCGACCTGTACCATAATTAGTAGCCATGTGCTGTATCCCTTAGATGTCCAAAACTTGTGGCTGTTGAGCAGCGTGTGGATGCTCAGTACCTGCATACACTTTCATTTTCTTGATCATTGCATAACCAAGAGGACCTTTTGGTAACATACCTTTAACAGCTTTTTCTAAAACTGCTTCTGGTTTGTGAGCGATTAACTTTTCAAAGTTAGTCTCACGGATACCACCAGGGAAGCCAGTGTGGCGATAGTATTTTTTATCAAGTGCTTTTTTACCAGTCACTTGAATTTCTTCAGCATTGATTACAACGATATAATCGCCAGTGTCAACGTGAGGAGTATAAGAAGTCTTGTGCTTACCACGTAGACGACGAGCGATTTCAGTCGCAAGGCGACCTAAAGTTTTGCCAGAAGCATCAACAACGTACCAGTCGTGTTGAACTTCAGCAGGCTTAGCGCTGAGAGTTTTCATTAAACCACTACCTATTATAGTTGGTTTGGACTATGGAATCTGTCCAAACAAAAGGAGACGCGATTCTAAACGAAGTTGTTCGGAATCACAAATGAAAATATGAAATTTCAAGTGCCGTATTTTACGATATTCCACACTATAAAGGAAGAGATTAAAGTTTATTCTTTTATTTAAATCATGAGGAAATTGGAGTGAATCGAAAATAAAAGCGGAGAGTTGGCGCTATTATCAAATTTGAAACATATTTTTATAATCTAAGATATGATATTGCTTATGAATTTTATAAAAGTGACAGTTGGAAATTTGTCCAAGAATGGGTGATTTTTCTTTATAAAGTACCAAATTCCCCGCTTCAATTTTGAAATCGCCTGATTATTCAAGTTTCACTGTTTCATTTTCTACAGAGGGTCTTCTAGCTCAAGAGCCATATCGACATGCTTAAAAAATGTCAGCCGATAGATAGGTCTTGAGTTCATCGTTACATGATGTGCTTTGATATACGTTGTATAATATTGCATGCCTTCTATTTGAGTTAGCTATGCTTCCTTTATATGTCACCAGTGGCGAACCTGCTGGAATTGGTCCAGATATTTGTTTGAGCCTTGCAGGGCGGGTAGATGAACGCCCCATTGTTGTTTTGGCGGATCTGAACTTGTTAGCTAAGCGCGCAGAGAAATTGGGAATCGACATAGAACTGATTGAATATGTAGGGCAAAAGACGTCATCGGCTCCGAGACAGCTCTATGTTGAGCATGTGCCCTTGAACCAAGCTGTGGTATTAGGTGAATTAAACCCAAGCAATGCATCCTATGTCTTAGAACAGTTACGACGTTCGGCCGATTATGCCATGTCAGGGAAAAGTGTAGGTGTTGCAACTGCACCTGTACAAAAGTCAGTCATCAATGATGCTGGCATTCACTTTAGTGGACATACCGAATACTACCAAGAGTTTGCTGGGGTGGAACGTGTGGTGATGATGCTTGCAACCAAGACGTTGCGTGTCGCGCTAGCGACTACACATTTACCTTTGAGGGCTGTGCCTGATGCAATTACCAAAGAGCGACTGCATCAAGTGATTGATATTTTAATTCAAGATTTAAAAAGCAAATTCAAAAAAGAGCATCCGCACATTTTAGTGTGTGGCTTAAACCCACACGCAGGAGAGGATGGCTATTTGGGTATGGAGGAAATTGAGGTGATTAATCCCGTGCTAGAAAGCTACCGTGCTCAAGGCATAAATATGAGCCTGAGTTTGCCTGCCGACACTTTATTTACCCCTGAAAACTTAAAAGATGCCGATGCTGTTTTGGCGATGTATCACGATCAGGGCTTACCTGTGTTAAAATCGCAAGGGTTTGGTGAAGCCATTAATATTACTTTGGGCTTGCCGTTTATTCGTACCTCAGTTGATCATGGCACAGCTCTCTCCCTCGCAGGCACAGGTCTTGCGAAAAGCTCAAGCTTACAGGTCGCTGTTGATTTAGCGTTAGAATTAGCTCGTCACTAATGTTCAGTGATTAACTCACGTTGGAAAATTTTATGTATCAAATTAATGCCTTAAACCCTAAAGATGAAGGGCACCATACGCGTAAGCGTTTTGGGCAAAACTTCTTACATGACCAACGTGTGATTGCCAAGATTGTACGTTCAGTTGCACCCCGTTCAGGGGATAACATTGTGGAAATTGGCCCGGGTTTGGCAGCCTTAACTTCCCCGTTGATTGGTGAATGTGACGCACTCACGGTGGTCGAATTAGACCGTGATTTGGCGGCAGGTTTACCGGGGCGTGTGCCACATCCTGAACGTTTAACCATTATTGAAACGGATGCACTGAAGTACGACTTCACTAATCTATTTGAAGATGGTCGCCCTTTACGGGTTGTGGGTAATTTGCCGTATAACATCTCGACGCCACTTTTGTTTCACCTCTTGGAGTTTGGTGACAAAGTTAAAGACATGCACTTTATGCTACAAAAAGAAGTGGTGGATCGTATTACGGCTACTCCAAATAGCAAAGAGTATGGTCGTTTGTCGGTGATGATTCAGTATTTCTGTAAACCTACGTTCTTGTTTGAAGTACCGCCGGGTTCATTTAACCCACCACCTAAAGTGACTTCTGCGGTGTTCCGTTTAGAGCCGTACGCAGTTAAGCCGATTGTGGCAAAAAATGAAAAAGCTTTGGCACGGTTGGTATCACATGTCTTTACCCAGCGCCGTAAAACTTTGCGTAATAGCTTAAAAGGCATGTTGGTTGAAGATGGTTTTGAACAAGCAGGTGTTGATCCGATGGCGCGCCCAGAGACTTTAACACTGGCTCAATTTGTGGCATTAGCAGATCAAATGGTGGCTTAAGGTGGCAGGTGCAGAGATTCGATACAATTATGTCATTGGTGATGTGCAGGGTTGTTTTGAAGCACTGAAAGCCTTGCTAAAGACCATTCAGTTTGATCCTGACCAAGATTTTATTTGGTTTGCAGGGGATTTGGTTGCTCGTGGTGAAAACTCATTGGGTGCCTTACGCTTTATTAAAAAATTAGTAGAGCGCAAGGCGGCTGCAACAGTTTTAGGCAATCATGATTTAACTTTGCTGGCGGCTGCACGTGGCATTAAAACCATCAAAGATAAAGATAACATTCGTGATGTGATTGATGCGATTGATAGTGATGATTTGATTGATTGGTTGCGGAAACAACCCTTGTGTGTGTTTCCAAATGCAACGACAGTTCTGACGCATGCAGGCATTCCAACCAACTGGACAGCAGAACAGGCAGCTGCTTTGGCGGCAGAAGTTGAGGCGGTCATTGCAGCGGATGATTTTGATGTTGTCGATGCCTTTTTAAAAGACATGTATGGCAAAGAACCTACCTTATGGTCGGATAAACTCACGGGCAACGCGCGTTTACGCTGTATCGTGAATTATTTGACCCGTATGCGTTTAACCGATAGTGCTGGGCGTTTGGAATTTAGTTTTAAAGACTCGCTCAGCGACCCAATGCCTGAAGGGTTCAAACCATGGTTTGAATTCGCTTCGCAAGCAGCGCAAACCCATAAAGTTGTGTTTGGTCACTGGGCCGCTTTACAAGGCAAAACCATTTCGGACTCGATTCAAAACGTAGATGGCGGTTGTGTCTGGGGGCATCAATTAATGGCTTACCGTTTAGAAGATGAGAGCTTATTTGCCGTTGATAATCCAGTTCAATAGCCCATGCATTAAAAAAGCCACGAAGTTCGTGGCTTTTTTATTCTTAGTCGATTCTTAACCATGTTTGGTTACGACCTAAGGCAGAAACACCGATGTATGCACGTAGAGAAAGACGCTTTCCTGTGGCATTCAGCTTCATTTTGGCATCATAGAGTTTGCCTGATAATGGATCAATCACACGACCTTTTTCATAGTTGTTGGTGCCGTCCACGTGCTTCAAATCTTTAATAATATCCATGCCTAAAATGGGTTTGTTGGTATAAGGCGATGGGCAATTTACACAAAATTCTTTAGGTGTATATCCAGGACGTGGTGTAATTTTAACAATTTTTCCAGTATAGGTGTTATTGGACTCTTTACGAATTTCAATAATGGCTTTCGGCGAGCCTGACTTATCATCAATTTGTTGCCATGTCCCTGTTAAGTCCTGTGCAAATGCTCCCCCGCAAAGCATGGACAATGTTAATCCCGCGATAAAAAACTTACTTTTCATATAAGGTTCTCTATAATTTCACAAAAATATCCAAGACACAGAAAAATAAGCAGTTAGCATAAGGCAAACTGCTTATGGTCGTTGGATATAGAATAGGCATATGCCTTTTAAAAAAATGGAAAAATTATACAGACTTAGCTGAAACCTTATTATTCATTGAATTTAAAATGATCAGTCTAAGTTTTGAAAATGTATAATTTACTCATCGTTTAGCTGTTAAATCTCAACATAGTATGATTTTACAGATGATAGCCACACGTTAGCGAGCATTAAGTCGCAATTATTCACGGATCCATGTTTGGCTACGACCCAGTGCAGATATGCCCACATATCCTCGAAGTGTTAAACGTTTACCATTTGAGCTAAGTTTTGCTTTGCAACTGTAAATATTTCCTGACAACGGGTCGATAATTTTTCCACCTGTATAATTGGTATCACCATTGTGTTTGAGCCCTTTCATGACATCCATGCCTAAAATGGGTTTATTGGTATATGGTGCTGGGCAATTGATACAATGTTCTTTGGGGGTATAGCCTGGACGAGGGGTCACTTTAACAACTTTAGCGGTATAGGTCCCGTTTGATTCTTGACGGATTTCTAGGATGGCTTTCGATGATCCAGTTTTGTCATCAATGTTTTTCCACGTACCGCTAATATCTTCAGCAAAAGCTGCACTGCCAATGACAGATGTAGCGAATGCGATTGCAAGTGTCAATTTGCTCATGAACAAAATCCTTTTATCATTTAATAAACGACAAACTCATCATAAGTTGATTTTTTAAACAATACAATTGTTTATGTGAGGAACATATCACATTTTTTGCAAGTATAGAATAAACAACGGTAACCATATTGCAGTAAACACAGCATTGACTGCCATTCCAAAGGCGGCATAGCGCCCTGCAATACTGCCTCGTTGCCATGCTTGGGCTGTTCCAATAGCATGTGCGGCAAGACCGAGTGCTAACCCTGAAGCACGTTCATCATTGATATGTTTTAAAATCAGTGGAGAGAATGCGGCACCGATGACTCCAGATAAAATCACAATTAAAATCGCGAGACTGATGGGTGCATGGAGGAGTGTTGCGATATTAATCGCAATTGGAGTGGTGACAGCACGTGTGGCAAAAGCCATGATGGTCGGATCAGATAAATGCAGTAAATAAGCCAAACCCATAGGCAATCCGACCGCACTAATACTTGCAAAAACTAAGATGCCAACCACTGCTTTGAGAGGAAGGTCGTCATAACGCATGGACGCTAAAGGAATAGCCAGTGCAACAGTGACATAACCGAGCAAATGATTAAAAACAGGATTCACCTGCGCCATATATTGCTCATAAGGAATGTTGAGGAGGAAGAGAAGTGCAATCACAAAACACATGCCAATCACAATAATTGGAATCTGTGGCAACTTTTTATTGATTGGTTTTGCCAGTAAATAAGCAACTAAAGTCAGGAAAAAACCGAAAATGATGGGAATCATGAGCATTCTCCTAAAGCCATTTCTTAGACATTTTGGCATAAACCCAAAGTGGGATAAGTGTGCTGACAAACAGCACCACCAAAAACATTGGGATTTCGTGACCTAAATGGGTCATCATCAGCAAGGAACCTGCACTAATGGGCAGAAAGGCGAAAGCACTTTCTTTCATGATTTTATTGTTGGTATCGACCAAACGTGCTGGAATTTTTTTGAATTTCCGCCAACCTAACAGCACGATTAATAAACTAATGAGTCCAAGTAAATTGCCCATTTCGGGGTGCCCAAAGTACCCCGTGACCCATACAGCAGATTCTCGAAAGAGAACGATGAGGGCAACCGTGCCGATCCATGCGGTCCAATCAACCGTTTTTATCCATTCCATTTTGTTCTGTCATTAACATTTTACTTATCACGTTTTAACCGATTTAGTTTTTGATTTCAAATTCTTCGAGTTCACGATGAAATTGTTTTGCTTTCAAACCTAAAATTTCATCAATTGGTAAATGTGCTTGTTTAATCAGTTGTTCCAGTTTATGTGGTGCAATGTACACTTGTAGGTGAAGATTTCCTTCATCATCATAATTTTCAGATTGAATCACATTCAGGGCATATAATTGGTTGCGCAATTTGCCATAGGCTGGCTTGAGCAGAACGTCAAAGTTTTGAATTTGTCCCATTAAGCACTCTTGTACTGCTTGGCGCAGTAGATTGAGTCCTTCGCCCGTATGTGCTGACACATAAACACGCTCAGGGACATTGGGTTCAGCATAGATAATTTTGGCTTGTTCAGCACTTTGGTCAATTTTGTTATAAACACGAAGGATAGGAATATCGGCTCCAATTTCTTTGAGCACTTTTTCAACGGCTTCAATTTGTTCCATCAGATCTGGACTGTTGGAGTCAATTACATGCAGCAGTAGGCTAGCTTCTAAGGTTTCCTCTAGTGTCGCTTTAAAAGATTCGACCAAGGCGTGCGCAAGGTTACGTACAAAGCCTACAGTGTCGGCTAAGACCAAAGGGCCAATACCATCCCAGTCTAAACGTCTTAGAGTGGGGTCTAAGGTTGCAAATAGCTGATCTGCGGCATAAACATCAGATTTGGCGAGGGTGTTAAATAGAGTCGATTTTCCAGCATTGGTATAACCGACTAAAGAAACGGTTGGAATAGCAGCTTTTTGGCGTGCTGCACGACCTTGGATTCGCGTTTGTCGTACTTTCTCTAATTTATCTTTAAGTTGTCCTACACGAACACGAAGTAAACGACGGTCAGTTTCGAGTTGAGTTTCACCTGGTCCACGAAGCCCAATCCCACCTTTTTGGCTATCGAGACTAATCCCTGTACCGACTAGTCGAGAAGACAAGTGATCAAGTTGAGCCAATTCGACTTGAAGTTTACCTTCATGAGTACGTGCGCGCTGTGCAAAGATATCTAAAATAAGGCGGGTGCGGTCAATGACGCGACATTTGATAATGCGGCTCAGGTTGCGTTCCTGGCTGGGGGTTAGTGCATGGTCAATAATCACCAAACTTGCTTCTAGCTCTTCCACACGTGCTGCTACTTCTTCAGCTTTGCCTGAACCAATAAAATATTTAGGGTCAGGTTTGAATCTTTGAGCGTGAATATGCTCTAGAATTTCTGCACCTGCCGATTTGGCAAGTAAGCGAAACTCTTCTGCATCAAGATCTTCCAGAATGTGGATGGCAACACTGACTAAAATCGTTTTTTCGCCACCTTGTTTCTGTTCAAAATATTCCACTCAATATAATCTCGCACCTAGAAAGCTCTAGTGTAGATGAATTTACTCAGCTTGAGCGAAATAGTTATAGCGTGGCTTTACATGGTGCGAAAGAGCTGTACCAAAAGAACCAAACTTCCAAAGTATAAGATGCTTAACCCAAGAATAAATTTAAATGCTTGAACGGGATTTAAGGGTGCAGCAGGAGGATTCATTTGATCATTCATGGGAGAACCTTGTTTTGATATTTCGATTGAATTATTATAATTAATTTATTTAAACGATCAAAATTGAAAATAATCATCTAGTCTTTCGGTTTTTATGATCAATGCAAGTAAGTTAAGATCAGTATAGAATGAGTTGTAATCAATGATTAACTGTTGAATAAAGCTGTGCCAAGTGAATCCTCTATGCAATCAAATACTGAAATAAAAACAACATCATTAAGTGGACTCTCAAAACTTGCGTTGTATAGCAAGAAGCTAGTAACGGGACTCGGTGCCGTTTCTGAGGGTTTTTATTTGGTTTATCGACATGGCTTGTATAAAGACATTAATAATCCTCAAAATACCCGCTACGTGCAGTATTTTTGTCGTCGACTCTGCAAAGTTTTTAACATTGATGTGCATGTCCATGGCGATATTCCACGTAAACCTGCACTTTGGGTGAGTAATCATATTTCATGGTTAGACGTGGCAGTTTTGGGTTCTGGCGCACGGGTGTTTTTTTTAGCCAAAGCTGAAATTGAAAAATGGCCTGTGTTTGGCAAACTTGCAAAAAGTGGTGGAACCTTGTTTATCCAACGTGGGTCGGGCGATTCAATCAAGATCCGTGAACAAATTACTGAATTTTTAAAACAAGACATTCCTGTGCTGTTCTTCCCAGAAGCGACTACTACTGACGGTTCTAAAGTAAAAAAAGTCCATGGGCGTATTTTAGGGGCTGCAATTGAAGCACAGCGCGATGTCCAAATTTGTTTAATTTGTTATGTCAATCAGCAGGGCGGGCTCGACCAAGTTTCGCCTTTTATTGGTAATATTGGTTTTGCCGAACACGTCCAAAAAGTCTTGGAGATGCCTCAAGTTACAGCACATCTTGTTGCATTACCTGCAATTTGTACTGCAGGTCATACAGTCGATAGCTTAACAGCCTTGGTACAACAAAAGATGGTGCAAGGCTTGGCTGACTTACACCAAAAGGTATTGAAACCTCAAGCGAGCGCGATGGGAAGTTGAAGGCTTACATAAAGCCTTCGATCGGGAGCCATGAAATGACTTTAATACCTGCACGTTTAAACCAGTTCATTTTCGGCTCTGTGGTATAAGTCTTGATTGAGCCATCGGCCTGCTTAATTTGCCAGTTAATATTTTTGTTGGCATCCAGAACCAGTTTATAGGCATATTTACTCAAATTTTGATCCATTGTTTGATGCACAGCCTTTGCCAAAGGCGGGCTGTTGAGTAAAACACCAATTTCGGTATTTAAGTTGGCAGAACGTGGGTCAAAATTAAACGAGCCAATAAAAACCTGTTTTTCATCAATCGTCATAAGCTTGGCATGCAGGCTAGAACGGCTTAATCCTTTGATGCTGACTTTGGCTTTTTTCGAGATTTCCTCATTGTTCTCATTAAGTGCTTCAGCCGCAGGATTTGCTAAGAATTCATACAGTTGTACACCATTTTCTAGTAAGTCTTGGCGGTATTTTCCATAGAAAGCATGGACCAAAGGTACATCATTGGCTTTGAATGAGTTGGTGAGTACACGGACTTGGATATCACTTTGCGCAAGGTTGGCAAGGTGTTTTTTGCCTTTACGTTCAGGAACGAAATAGGCAGAGATAATGTCGATGCTATCTGTTGGTTTTTCTAGATGGGTTTGTAACTGGAAGTTGAGATGTTCTTCTTTTTTAGCTCGGGATTTGATTTTACTTGGTGAGTCTTTTACGACTTCGGCCTTGACCCAGTCAAATTGGATACTATCGTTCAGCCAGTGTTCAAAGGCTTGTGAACGATTGGCAAGATCCAGATAATTTTGTACCGTCACTTCTTGATAGTGCTGTTGCAACTGTGTTTTTAAGCCTTCATAGCGTAAGCTGTAATGATTGGCATTGACGATTTGACGTACTGGAAAGGCATAATCATCATTCCAGTATTCATCGAATGAGTGCACAATTTCATCTGCTGCCGAACCTACAAGCATGACATCTACATCAGAAAACTGGTAATTGTCACTGACATTATAATATTGATTACTCATATTACGACCACCAATCAGCGCGATTTGGTTATCAGCAATAAAACTTTTGTTATGCATACGACGGTTAATGCGTTTGAGATTGAGCATCATATCCATCGCGCGATAGTGGCGGAAGCGATAGGGATTATACAGTTTGATGTCAATGTTGGCGTGTTGGTCGAGTGCGAGGTAAATGCCTTCCATTTTCTTGGCATTGTTGTCATCAATCAGTAACCGAACCTTGACCCCACGGTCTGCCGCTTTCAATATTGAATAAAGTGCCAGTGCGCCGATGCGGTCATTATCCCAAATATAATATTGTAGATCTAAAGTCTTTTCTGCTTTATCAATGAGATGGATGCGTGCTGCTAATGCTTCGAGTGGGTTATAGAGAATATGGAAACCTGTCAATCCCGGATTTTGCTCACGGAGTGGTAGTACGATTTTGGCTAAGCTGGTTTGGTCCGTGGCTTGATCAAAAGCATAAACTTGAGGCTGCGGAATCTGTTTGGGCAAAGTATTACAGGCAGGAACAGAGATCACCATACAGCTGAGTAAAAGTAGTTTAGCACCTTGCTGAGTCGACGTTGAGCGGGGTAGAGCGCGCTTCACTGCGCTGTGTGGTTTTTCCATCGTCATAAAGTCTATAAATTTGGTTTGAGTATAATTCTGAGCTGTGAAAAGATAAACAGAAGATTATGTGTTCTTGATGAACTGTTTGTGAGTAAATGTCTATGCTAAATACACAATCCGTCGTGTTCTATTTTTATATTGCGATGGCCTTGCTTGCCGGTTGGGCAGTGTATCAAGCATGGATCAGTCAAACCAATACGGAGACGATTCATCCGTTTAAAGCCTTTGTGCATTTATTGGCTTTTTATTTGTCTTATTTACTGATTCCTTTATTTTTCTTTAGTTTATATGCAGGTATTCAAGGTTATTACTCATGGCATGAAGCAATTTTTGTCTTTTTAGTGAGTGGCTTATTGTGTTATGCACGTTTTATTGAGCCGCATTTTGTCCATGTTAAAACCATGCAGTATCAAATCCAAGAGGACTATAAATTACTCAAACCTGTTCGTATTGCTTTGGTTGCTGATTTACATATTGGTTTGTTTTCAGGTCATGAACGTCAGTTAAAAACCATTGTTAAACGGCTGAATGAACAAAAGCCTGATTTGGTGGTGATTGCTGGAGACTGGACCTATGAACCTGAAAATACACTGGCGGAAGAGTTAGAGGTACTACGCGAAATTAATGCACCCGTCTATTCGGTCAATGGTAACCATGATGAACAGTATCCAGGTCCCCCGATTCAAAACCTATTAAGACATGCTTTGAAGGTCAACAATGTTATTGATATAGAGGGGCAGATTGTTGAATTTGATGAGTTTCGCTTAATCGGGGTCGGTGACTTGTGGGCAGGTAAGGCAGATATGCGTTTTATGCCACATTTACCGCAGGACAAGCCATGGGTCATTTTATCGCACAATCCTGACACGGTCGATATGGTGCCTTCTTTACCAACACGTCCTTTAATGTTGTCAGGTCATACGCATGGCGGCCAGGTTGAACTGCCGTGGTTAACGGATTTTGTGATGAAAAAGGTGTCGATCTTGGGGCACAAGAAAGGCTTGTACCGTCATGAACACGCAGATGTGTTTGTTACGGTGGGTACAGGTATGGTGGGTGTACCGTTTCGCTTCCGGGTCCCACCGACCATTGATATCATTGAGCTAATCTAAAGCTCAGCTAGAACCAATAAAAAATAAAGCTTAAAACCAAAATGACCACAGCCAAGATCATCCACAGCTTGTGGTTTTTGGGCTGTAAGGCTTGAATACCTTGTGTTCGGGTTACGTCACTATTATTCACATCTTTATGTTGTGATTTTTGCAGGGTTTGATCTTCTTTGAGAGTTAATTTCGGAGGAGTAAGACGATTTATTGTTAACTCTGCAGTTGAGATATCTTCTGAGTAAAGTTGCTCGTGGTTATACATACTTTTTAGTGCTGCATCATGACGTTTTGTGAGCTCCGTGACGATTTCTTGTGCATCGTCGTATTGAAAAGCCGTGTGTGTTGCGATGTATTGGATGGCTTGAATGATTTTGTTTTCTTCAACTAATACGATGACGTCGAGGAGTTGTTCATTGGTGAGTTGTTCTATTTTTTCATCCATTTCTGTGTCCTATTCATCAGTATTCACCTTTATTTTTGAAGTTATATGCGCAATTTTAAAGGTGGTTTTTGTAGCGTTTGTTAAAGCATTGGTATAAAAAAACCAGCATCATTGTGCTGGTTTCAAATATCAAACTTAGGGTCAAATTTGATTGTTTACATCATCATTCTTGGTCTCACGGATCATTAAGAATGCACATAAAGACAGAAGGGATGCAGCTGTGAGGTAGTAACCTACAGCATGTAGGCCATAAGTGGTTGCAAGTTTTGTTGCAATTAATGGCGCAAATGAAGCACCAAAGATGCCAGCAAGGTTAAAGGTCAGTGCTGAACCTGTATAGCGAACCGATATTGGAAAAATTTCAGAGAGCACGGTACCAATTGGCCCATAGGTTAAACCCATGATAGATAAACCAATACATAGGAATAAGAATACAACAAAGGTATTGCCTGATTCCAACATGCTGGAAAACACTAAACCAAACAATGCCGCAGCAATACATACAGCAATAGACGTTGTTTTACGACCAAACTTTTCTGCAAATACTGCAGATAAAGGGATGAACGCAGCAAAGCAGAGTGTTGCGACCAATTGAAGTTGTAAAAACTGTTCACGAGTGTAACCCAGTTGTTTGGTGCCCCACTGTAAAGCAAAGACCGTCGTGAGGTAGAACACAACAAAGGTACAGATGGCAGCAATAGTGCCTAAAATCAGCATACCCCAGTGTTTGGTGATTACTTCTTTAAATGGAATATTAACTTCTTTTTGCTTGTCTAAAACTTTCTGGAACGCAGGAGTTTCATGGAGTTGTAAACGAATCCACAGTCCTACAATCACCAGTAACGCACTTGATATAAATGGAATACGCCAACCCCATGTCATGAATGTTTCTTCAGACATGAAATGACCGAGTGTCAAGAACGAACCCGTTGCCAAGATAAAGCCAATCGGTGCACCTAACTGTGGAAACATACCATACCAAGCACGTTTACCTTCAGGTGCATTTTCTGTGGCAAGCAAGACCGCACCTGACCATTCACCACCTAAGCCGAGGCCTTGACCTAAACGACAGAGTGCAAGCAGTAATGGTGCAACAATTCCAATTTGTGCATAGGTTGGTAGCAAGCCAATACATACGGTTGAAAGCCCCATGGTTAGCAATGCGGCAACTAAGGTGGCTTTTCGACCAATACGATCACCTAAATGTCCAAACAGTGCAGCACCAATCGGGCGTGCAATAAAGGCAATCGCAAAGGTTGCTAATGACTGAATTGTAGCGGTCATCGGATCGGTACTTGCTGGAAAGAACAAATATGGAAAAATGATGACTGCAGCAGTCGCATAAATATAAAAATCGAAGAATTCGATTGTGGTACCTACGAGACTGGCTGTAAGTACGCGAAATTTTGAGTTTACAGGCTGCTGTTGTTCTGCAACAGCAGTATTTAATGACGCCATGGTAGACCTTACACTTACTAAAAATAATGAGACTTAGTTTTAAAAGCGTAATCTTTTTAAAAAAGGCGTAATTTCTTAAAAAAATACGAAAACCCTGCGGACAAACTACGGGATTAGGGTTGCTAAAAAATGTAGTAGGTGCGGGTTATATCACGTAAAGATAGATAGACAAGAAATGTGATCCTGCACCGATCAATACAAAAATATGCCAGATAGCGTGAGTGTATCTTACCTTTTTTAGCGCATAAAACAATGCACCGATGGTGTAGGAAAGTCCACCAATGATTAAAAAAGTGAGTGCTTGTTTAGATAAAAAGCGTTGCATATCATCCATAACCAACACAGCCATCCATCCCATAAGTAGATAGGCAATCAGTGAGATTTTTTCAAAGCGATGGATGAAAACTAACTTGAATAGTGTGCCAATGAGTGCAATCACCCAAAGTGCAATGAGCAGGTAATGTGCTTTTTGTGTGGGTAGTGCGATAGACAAAAATGGGGTATAGGTGCCCGCAATTAGATAATAAATGGCGGTGTGATCTAATTTTTTATACCAGCCTCGACGCTCAGGTGATTCGGCAAAATGATATAAGCTTGATGCGGCGAACAATAAAAATAGGCTCAAAGCATAGACCCACAGCCCGATCCATTGCGCTGTTTCTAAGTAAGACCCTTTGATAATCAATAATATTCCTACTATGAGTGCAAGAGCTGCACCAATAGCATGGCTAATGAAATTGATTCGTTCTTCGACAGGATCGTAGTTTGCAACTGGATGAGCGTTCATAGGTAATCGTGCTTGTTTTTATAAAATATACAACTGTATCGTAATTCAAATTTGCATTTAGCGTAAGACGCTTTAAAATTTAATCGCAATTCTTTTTCTGGTTTCTATTATGACCACTTCGGTGTCTTCCTCTATACAAGAGCAGCAATTCCTGCAAGCCTTTCAGCAAGCGCTTGAATCTCAATGTTTTGATCGGATGATTTTGAGCCAGTATCAGGGGGAAATGCAACAATTAGAAAAAATGACATTTCGGGTAGTGACTGTGCAAGGTCAGTCAGTATTGAGTTGTTTATATCGTTATAAAACTCAAGATGTCACTAAAAACTATTCCTTAGATCTGGCACTTGAAACGGTGACTGAACTTTTGGCACAGTGTAAACAAGCCAATTTGATGACGACTGAACAAGAGTTTCAACTGAAAAAGAACAAGAAGAAAGCCATGCTGACCCAAAGTAAAAATAAAACGCAGGCTAAAGTAGCAGAGCAGCAAGGACATGATCGAATCAAGCAGCGTTTTGTCGATCAAGACAGTTATTTCTTACAGCCGCTTGGCATTACCGATGCAAAAGCGCACATCATTCCCAGTATGGCGCGTAAGTGGAAACAGATTAATAAATTTGTTGAAATTTTCTCAGGAGCTTTAAGTCATATTCAACTGCCTGAACAACTACGTGTGGTCGATTTTGGCTCTGGAAAAGGCTACTTAACTTTTGCTTTGTATGATTATTTGCTAAAGCAAGATCTGAATCCTTTTGTGACTGGGGTTGAGCTCAACAGCAAGATGGTGGAATTCTGTCAGGAGGTTGCACACAAGTCGGATTTTCAGCAACTTGATTTTTTTCAGGGCGATGTTCGAACTTACCAACCTGAACGTCTCGATGTGATGATTGCGCTGCATGCATGCGATGTCGCGACTGACTTTGCGATTCATACGGGCATTCGTTTAAATGCCGAAATGATCATGTGCGCGCCGTGTTGTCATAAAGAATTACGTCCACAGTTGAAAGCTCCGCTTGTATTACAACCGATGTTGCAATTTGGCATTCATGCAGGTCAGCAAGCTGAAATGCTGACCGATACTATTCGTGCCTTATTACTCAAAGCCTATGGCTATGAAACCAAAGTGTTTGAGTTTGTAGCACTTGAGCATACCAGTAAGAATAAAATGATTTTGGCAACCAAGCGTAGGGATTATCAAGCTCCCGATGTTGCTGTCTTGGCACAAATTCAAGCCTTGAAAGAGATGTATGGCATTCAAAAGCATTCACTGGAACTGTTGTTGAATGATCAATGGGATCAGCAAGGTGTAGGGTGTAAGTGTTGATCGGAACATCACTGTTACTGCAATGATCAATACAGAGATGATTTATAGGGAAATGAAAATGCTAAGCCTAAACATCGTGCACGGAACATGGGATGAGTTGCAACAGGCTGCGAAAATGATTCGTGAGCAGGTCTTTATTCAAGAGCAAAACATTGCTGCTGAAGATGAATGGGATGAGCAAGATGAAATCGCCGTTCACTTTGTCGTCTATGAACAAGATCAAGCCATCGCCACGGCAAGGCTATTACAGAATCATAGTATTGGTCGTGTTGCTGTTTTAAAGTCGCATCGAGGTTTGGGTATAGGTCAGGTTTTGATGCAGGCTGTGATCGCATACGCCCAACAGCAACAGCGTCCATTTTTAGTGTTGTCTTCTCAAGTACATGCACAAGCGTTTTATCAGGCTTTGGGTTTTGTACAAGAGGGTGAGGTGTATTTAGACTGTGGTATTCCACATATTGATATGCGTTTATCGTCTATGAAAAAGCCCTGATGAATCAGGGCTTTTTCTTTTTAATGTAGATTAGTGACTATGTTCAGAAGACATCTGCGCATGTTCATCGGCACTCATACTATGTTCTTCAGCCGTTGCATGTTCGGTTATATTTTCAGAAGCAGCTTGATTGCTTGTTTCACGCGCTACTTTATCTGCCTGCGCTTTTGCCATTGACTCTTCAGACATAGCTGGTGCATTTTTAAAAGCATGTTGTTGAGTGTTCTGTTTAGCTTGCTGACTTGGCATATAGTCAGGTTCATTGGTTACTGCAAGGTAGAAGAAACCTAAGAAAAATCCGCTTAAAATGAAAGCAATGATCAGTGCTTTCCAACCCCATGGTGATTTTTCAGGAGAAGTATTGTCAGTCATGTGCAACAGCCCAATTGAATAATAATAAATCTAAAACGATGTAACTTTATAACACAAAAAATGAGTTCCGGCGCGAAAATAATGCACTAAGATAGGTCAAAATTAAAAGATGAATCAGTATTTTAATTGGTTTCTCCAAGAGAATAAAAAAAGGGATCTATGGATCCCTGATTTTTAAGTCAGCATTTTAATGGATTTGCCCAGATGGCAATGATTGAATGAGTAATTGCGGTGCTTTAAAACGCTCACCGTATTTCGCTTCAAGCTGATTGGCACGTTGCAACGCTTTGTCTAAACCATATTGATTTAAAAACTGAATTGCTCCCCCTGTCCACGGCGCAAAGCCAATCCCAAAGATCGAACCGATATTGGCATCAATTACAGACTCAAGGACATTTTCTTCATAACAAAGTAACGTATCTAGCGATTGTACAAACAAGAAGCGGTCTATCATTTCTTGTTCAGAAATATCAATCTCTTTTTTCCAATGGCTCAAGCCCTCCCAAAGCTGTTTCTTACCACTTTCAGGATAATCATAAAAACCTGCGCCAGCAGCTTTCCCTTTACGACCGAATTGATGAATCATGGTTTGAATCACATCATCTGCACCTGAGCGTGGTAAATCTTTACCCTCGGCCTGCAATGCCTTACGCGTTTCATTGGCAACATGTTCAGAAAGGGTTAATGCAACTTCATCTTGAATGGCCAATGGACCTACGGGCATGCCTGCTTTAAGTGCCGCCATTTCAATACGTGCTGGGTGTACACCTTCATGCAGTAAACGTAAACCTTCCTGAACAAAAGTACCAAATACGCGACTGGTGAAGAAACCACGGCTGTCATTCACAACGATCGGGGTTTTACCAATTTGCTGTACATAGTCATACGCTTTTGCCAAAGTTTCAGCAGAAGTGTTTTTGCCTTTAATGATTTCAACCAATTGCATTTTATCAACTGGGCTAAAGAAATGTAGGCCAATAAAATTTGCCTGATCTTTCGAAGCTTTTGCCAAACCTGTAATCGGTAATGTCGAGGTATTTGAAGCCATCACACCACCATCCACAAGGAAAGTCTCAGCTTCTTGAGTGACTTTGGCTTTGAGTTCTTGATTTTCAAATACAGCTTCAATCATTAAATCACAGCCTTTTAAATCTTCCGCAAATGCCGTTGCAGTAATCAAACTTAAAACCTGATCACGCTTTTCAGCCGTCATACGTCCTTGTGATACTTTTTTATCTAGCAGTTTTTGGCTATAGGCTTTCCCTTTTTCTGCATTTTCAATAGAGGTATCTTTCAATACCACAGCAACACCTTTAATTGCTGTTGAATAAGCGATCCCTGCGCCCATCATCCCTGCACCAAGCACACCCACTTTGGTCGCTTGCCATTTTGCAACATCTTTAGGACGACTCGCACCTGCTTTAATTGCATTTAATCCATGCCAAAAAGTGCCGATCATATTTTTTGAAATTTGACCTGTCGCAAGATAAGTAAAATAACGAGATTCAATGGTCAGAGCTGTATCCACATCCACCTGTGCACCTTCAACCGCAGCCGCCATGATGGCTTCAGGCGCTGGATAACATCCTTTGGTTTTATCACGTAACATTGCTGGAGCAATCGCAAGAATTTGAGCGACAGCAGGTGTTTTAGGATCACCACCCGGAATTTTATAACCTTTCACATCAAACGGCTGTTGTGATGCTTTTGTGGATGGGGGATGTGCTTTTACCCAAGCAATAGCTTTGTCCATCAACTCTTCAGGTGTTTCCGCCGTGTCTTGGATTAAACCTAATGATTTCGCTTTATCCACACCAAATTGCTTACCTTCCATCAAGAATGGAAAAGCATTTTGTAAACCTAAAAGGCGAACCATACGCACAACACCACCACCACCCGGCAGTAGGCCTAAAGTCACTTCTGGCAAACCAAACTTCGTTTTAGGATCATTCAATGCGATACGTGCATGACAGCCTAAAGCAATTTCCCAACCGCCCCCCAAAGCCGTACCATTCAATGCTGCTACAACAGGTACACCTAAAGTTTCAATATAACGAAACTCGGCTTTCATTTTCTGAACCATTTCAAAAAAAGGCGTAGCATCTTCAAGTCGTGCTTGAATCAATTCATCTAAATCACCGCCTGCAAAGAAAGTCTTCTTCGCTGAACGGAAAATAATTCCTGTAATCGATGTTTCAGATTTCAATTTAGAAACAATGTTTTCTAAAGCGACACGGAAATCTGCATTCATAGTATTTGCTGATTGATTCGGAGAATCTAAAGTCAGAATAATAATGCCATCGTCATTTTTTAAATATTGAATTGCGCTCATTATTATTCTCCTTATACCAACTCAATAATGGTCGCAATACCCATGCCACCACCTACACATAATGTTGCCAAGCCACGCTTTTTACCTTGACGCTCTAATTCATCCAGTAACGTTCCGAGAATCATCGCACCCGTCGCACCCAATGGATGCCCCATCGCAATTGCGCCACCATTTACATTGACTTTATCGCTTGGCACTTTTAATTCCGTCATAAAACGCATCACCACAGATGCAAAAGCTTCATTGACTTCAAATAGATCAATATCGTCAATCGTTAAGCCTGCTTTTGCCAATGCTTTACGAGCAGCAGGTGCAGGCCCAGTCAGCATAATGGTTGGATCTGAACCGACTAATGCTGTCGCCAAGACTTTGGCACGTGGTTTTAAACCTTGTTCTTTGACCGCTTTCTCAGAAGCAAGCAATACAAGTGCTGCACCATCGACAATACCCGATGAGTTTCCTGCGTGATGCACATGGTTAATTTTTTGCGCTTCTGGATATTGTTGTAATGCAATCGCATCGAACCCCATTGCCCCCATCATTTCAAAACTTGGATTGAGCTTTGCTAAACCTTCTGCTGTTGTGGTTGGTTTAATAAATTCATCTTGGTCTAAAATGGTCACGCCTGCTTTATCTTTGATGGCAACGACTGATTGATTAAAATAACCCGCAGCTTGCGCCGCCGCCGCTTTACGTTGAGAATTTGCTGCAAAATGATCAACATCTGAACGCGTATAACCATCCAGTGTTGCAATTAAATCAGCACCAATCCCTTGCGGAACAAAGTGTGATTTTAAATTGGTTTCAGGGTCTAATGCCCACGGTCCACCATCGGAACCCATTGGGATACGTGACATCGACTCTACGCCTCCAGCAACAACCACATCTTCCCAACCTGAACGTACTTTTTGCGCTGCCATATTGACTGCTTCTAAGCCTGATGCACAAAAGCGATTGATTTGCACACCAGCAACATCATTGTCCCAACCTGCTGCAATTGCTGCAGTTTTCGCAATATCACCACCTTGATCAGCTATTGGTGTGACACAACCTAAGACAATATCATCTACTTTAGAGGTATCTAAATGATGGCGATCTTTGAGTTCATTCAACAATGTGGTCAGTAGTGTAATCGGTTTTACTTCGTACAATGAACCATCTTTCTTTCCTTTTCCGCGTGGTGTGCGAATGGCGTCAATGATATAAGCCTCGCTCATAGCTGTTCCTTTTATCACTTTTAAGTTGTTATGTCCTTGAGTGTACAAATTAATCGCCGTGATGCAATGACTAGAACGGGTCAGGCTAGATGAAGATTTTTGCCAATAGCCTGAGTTTAGGGCATAAAAAAACCCAAGATCGAAATCTTGGGTTTAGCAATGTGCCGAACCGTCGTCAAACTAAAAAATTAGTGATAACCGTGTAGTTGGCGA
Organism: Acinetobacter sp. WCHAc060042; assembly: GCF_003231195.1. Lineage (NCBI taxonomy): Bacteria > Pseudomonadati > Pseudomonadota > Gammaproteobacteria > Moraxellales > Moraxellaceae > Acinetobacter > Acinetobacter sp. WCHAc060042. The sequence goes on along the minus strand of NZ_QKVN01000001.1, from coordinate 189,065 downwards.
TATAAACCAGGTGTGACGCCTGTCCATTTTTTAAAGGCACGGTGGAAGGTGCTGGTTTCACTAAAGCCCACTTGTTGTGCCACATCTTCCAACGTCAAACCCGGATTTAACAGCAGGTGAATCGCGGCATCACGACGTAATGCATCTTTCACGCCTTGGTAACTTTTACCTTCAGCCGCTAAGCGACGACGCAACGTTTGAGGAGATAAATACAACATGGAAGCCACATCGTTCAGCGTTGGCATTTCCTCACCAATTTGACTTTTCAACACATCACGAATACGTGAAGTGAGGGAGTTGGTGTTTTTAAATTTCACTAACAACTGTGCAGGAGCGGCTTTTAAGAACTCTTCTAACGTTTCTTCATTCTGACGAATTGGTAAGTCCAAATAATCTGCGGCAAAAGTGATTTCTGTACGCGGCATATCGAACTGCATCACAGGTGCGAAGAATAAGGCATCATATTCATCTGCATGTGCAGGACGTTCATAGCCAAAATGTACACGTTCAAGTGGTAAACGACGTTCAATCAACCAAGAAGCAAGACCATGCCAAATCATCAACATACTTTCAGTGATAAAGTGATCTGGGTCCATTGATTTTGGAATCTGGGGAACGAGACGCGCTTCGTGCTTGTCGCGCTCTAATGTCACAGACCATTCATCACCAAAGAGCTTATAAAACTGTGAAGACAGTTCTAAAGCATCCCCTAAGGTCTTGGCATGAATAATCAACTGGCACATGATGGCAAATGTACCTAGACGACGTGGTTGTTTGTCAAAACCAACATGTTCGTCTTGGGTGACCATCCATAACATTTTAACGAAGCGAGTATATTGTTCTGGAGAAATACGGGCTTTAGGCTGACGCAGCAGTTCTGCCTCAATGCCAACGTGAGAAAGTAATGTTTCGACATCCATGCCGAGACGTTTTACGCCAGTTAAAGCCGCATTGACGAAATGGATACTAATGGTATCACGGCTCATATTTAATCCTTCAGTCTCTTTTATATTCACTTGCGTTTGACCTAAATGACGCTAAAAAAATAAGTTTAGGCAATTTACACTAAAGTTTTTTGCCTTTTTACATGTTAAATTGCCGAAATGATCAAGGTAAATGGCTGAACATGACATTGTTTTGTTGCTTTTATATTTCTAAAATAGCTAAAAAATCAACATAAAAAGAGTAAAAAGTAGCATGGATATGGCATTGAAAGGATTGAAAGTTCTCGATTTTTCTACACTTTTACCGGGACCGTTTGCAACAATGTATTTGGCAGACTTAGGTGCAGAAGTGATCCACATCGAGTCTCCAACTCGACCTGATCTGATCCGTTTAATGCCACCTTATGCCAATGGACAGGCCACAGCACACAGTTATCTCAACCGAAATAAGCATTCTGTAGCACTGGATTTAAAAGATCCTGCCAATATTGAACTGATCAAGTCGAAAATTTCAGACTATGACATTGTGATTGAGCAATTCCGCCCGGGGGTAATGCAAAGACTGGGACTTGACTATCAAACTTTATCTGAAATTAATCCGCGCTTGATCTATTGTTCCATTACGGGTTATGGGCAAACAGGTTTATATCAAAATAAAGCAGGGCACGATATCAACTATGTGGCTTTGTCTGGGATCGCAGGACATAGCGGCCGACAGCACAGTGGTCCTCCTCCTTTGGGAATTCAAATTGCGGATATTGCAGGCGGGTCATTACATAGCGTGATAGGAATACTCGCAGCTGTGATCGAAAGGCAGCGTAGTGGCATAGGGCAGTATATTGATATCTCTATGACTGACTGTGTGGTGGGGCTCAGTAGCATGGCTGCAGCGGCGAGCTTAGCAGGACAGGAAAAGCAAGGGCCGGAGCAAAGCTATCTCAATGGTGCGACTTTTTATGACTATTATGAAACGCAAGATGGCCGCTATTTGTCGATTGGGAGTTTAGAGCCACAATTTTTACACGGACTGGCAGAAATTTTAGAGTTGCCGATTGTGGCTGAAAAAGGCGCCTCACTGGCAACTGACGACCGTCAGGTGGTGAAACAAGCGATAAAAGCCAAGATTAAAACCCAAGATTTTGCTGTATGGAACGCAATTTTTCAGTCACGGGATGTCTGTGTTGAGCCTGTATTGAAGCTGGATGAAGCACTCGATTCGCAACTGGCAAGAGACCGAAAATGGATTGTTGCTGTGCCTTTAGAAGAGGGGAGTACAAAAAGCGAACAACAATTAGCTTGTCCAATCAAGTTTTCACGTTCAAAAATAAGGTATGAATTTATAGGGAAATCTTTGGGTTTTGACTCTTTGTAAATATCATATAGCGATAATTTAACCAGTTTTAAAACAATAATCTAACTAAAACAATGGGTCTTTATACAAATAGCAAGTATCATATCAATTGGTTGTAAAATTGTAAGAAAGGTCACCAATTATGAATAAATGTAATAGAAGTTGGTGTTTAACGGTGAGTTTATTAACACTCAGCTGTTGCCTGCAAACTGTATATGCTGCAAATGCATTCGAGGTACAAAGCCCTTGGATGCTCGGTGATTGGAATGGTCAACGCACCGCATTGCAAGAAAAAGGCTACGATTTTAGCTTTGGTTATACGGGTGAGATGGCAACTTTACTCGATGCTTCACGTTCTTCAAATCATGGTACTGAATATGCAGACCAGTTTGCATTTGGTACGCACTTCGATTTAGACAAAATTTCGGGTTGGCAGGATACTGAGGCTCAAATCACCATTACTGAGCGTAATGGACGTTCACTTTCTCAAACTTCCGATGCTTTAGATGGACATTTAAGTTCTACTCAAGAAGTGTGGGGACGTGGACAAACGTGGCGTTTAACGGATTTGTGGATTAAGAAAAAGTTCATGGATCAAAAGTTGGACATCAAAGTCGGTCGTTTTGGTGAAGGTGAAGACTTCAACAGTTTCGATTGTGATTTCCAGAATCTTGCACTGTGTGGCTCTCAAGTTGGTAACTGGGTCGGTGACCAATGGTACAACTGGCCTGTCAGTCAGTGGGCTGCGCGGGTTAAATACAATATCCGTCCTGAGCTATATGCACAAGTTGGGGTATATGAATATAACCCTGAAAACTTAGAGCGTGGCAAAGGCTGGAACTTAAGTACTGATGGTTCGCATGGCGCGATTCTTCCTGCTGAAGTAGTGTGGTCTCCTCAGTTAGGAACTGAAAAATTACCCGGTGAATATCGTGCGGGTTATTACTACAGTTCGGCAGACGCCACAAATATTCAAAACCCGCAGCAAACTTCACATAAACAAGGGGGCTGGGTGGTTGCCAAGCAACAACTCACAGCACATCACGATGATGCTACACGTGGTTTAACAGGCTTTGTAAATCTCACGCTACATGACTCAGACACCAATACGGTTCGCGACATGCAGAACATAGGTTTGGTCTATAAAGGCGCTTTTGATGCACGTCCACAAGATGAAATTGCGATTGGCTTGGGGCGTATTAGCATCAATGATGACGTGAATGAGGCGAATATTGCCAATAACAGCGTTGATGCCCGTGGCTTACAAAGTGAAGAATATGATGCCGAGATTTACTACGGTATTCATGCAGCCAACTGGTTAACCATTCGTCCCAATATCCAATATATTCGCCATGTGGGCGCATATAAAAATGGTGAAAATGCATGGGTCGGCGGAATTAAATTCCAGACTGCATTTTAGTTTCTAGATCTATAAGTATTTGTCCAACAAGGTTGATAAATACGTTTATGGTTATTCAAAGCATAAAACTGTTTGAAATAAGTCGTTTGGACAGATACTTAAAATCTAAAAACTGTCTAGGTGCTTATATCAATGTTGAAATGATATGAGCTTTTAACAGAATCTAAGAAAAAGGTGGTCAATATGAGTACTCCGTCTTCAGGTTCAGGACTTAAAACTTTTACAGCTGTGATTGCTGTGATCTTTGGTTTAGTCCTGCTGATAGGAGGGATTTATCTTGCAGTGCTTGGTGGGTCTTGGTACTACATCATTGCAGGTTTACTCTTCATCGCGACTGCAGTTCTACTGCAAAAATTAAAAAGTACGGCATTAATCGTTTATGCCTTGTTGGTCTTGGGTACAGTGGTATGGGGCCTATGGGAAGTGGGTTCTGACTTCTTTGCCTTGGCGCCACGTCTAGATATCCTTGGTTTATTTGGATTATGGTTACTCATTCCAGCGGTCACACGTGGCTTTGATAACGCTAAAGGTGCAAAAATTGCTTTAACAGGTTCATTGGCAATTACCATTGCAGTGATGATCTATGCTGTATTTAATGATCCTCAAGAAATTCGAGGTGAACTGAGCAGCAAGCAACCTGCAACCGCACAGTCCATTCCGGGTGTTGCGGATGGCGACTGGCCTGCTTATGGCCGTACTCAGTCTGGTTTGCGTTATTCTCCTTTAACGCAAATTAATTCTGAGAATGTTAAAGATTTAAAAGTGGCTTGGACCTATAACACAGGTGACTTTAAAACAGAAAATGACTCTGGTGAAACCACCAATCAGGTCACCCCAATTAAAGTTGGGGACAATATGTATATCTGTACCACGCACCAAAAACTGGTTGCCCTCGACCCAGCTACAGGTAAGGCGAAATGGACTTTTGATCCGAAGTTGAAATCGGACAATACTTTCCAACATTTAACCTGTCGTGGCGTGTCTTATTATGATGCGAACAATACAGTTGGTTTTGAAGCCAGCTTGCAACATAAAAAGTCATCGTCTGAGTTGTGCCCACGTAAAGTGATCTTGCCAGTGAATGATGGTCGCTTGGTTGCCATCAATGCTGATACTGGTGAGCGTTGTACGGACTTTGGTAAAAATGGTGAAGTCGACTTACAAAAGGATATGCCATTCCCTTATCCGGGCGGTTATATCCCAACTTCACCACCTGTGGTCACAGGCACGACGATTATTATTGCGGGTTCAACCACAGATAACTATTCAACTGAAGAACCTTCAGGTGTGATTCGTGGTTATGATGTGAATACGGGTGCATTGTTGTGGGTGTTTGATACAGGTGCCGAAGATCCGAACGCGATTCCAGCTCCGGGTCAAAAGTATGTTCAAAACTCACCGAATGCATGGGCACCATTAGCCTATGATGCAACCTTGGATATCGTTTACATTCCAACGGGTGTGGGTACGCCAGATATTTGGGGGGGTAACCGTACCGAATTACATGAGCGTTATGCCAACTCAATGCTGGCACTGAATGCCTCAACAGGTAAGTTGGTGTGGAATTTCCAAACCACGCATCATGATTTGTGGGATATGGATGTACCATCACAGCCGACATTGACGGACATTAAAGACAAGTCAGGCAAAATGGTTCCTGCCATTTACGTGTTAACGAAAACAGGTAATGCCTTTGTTCTAGACCGTCGTACTGGTGCAGCCATTGTTCCAATTACGGAAAAACCTGTACCACAAACAGTGAAACGTGGGCCACAAACCAAAGGTGAGCGTTATTCTGCGACACAACCTTTCTCTGATTTTGATCTTGCGCCAAAAGAGAAATTGACGGATAAGCAAATGTGGGGCGCAACCATGTTTGACCAGTTGATGTGCCGTGTGTCTTTCCACAAACTGAACTATGACGGTATTTATACCCCACCTTCAGAAAACGGAACTTTGGTTTTCCCGGGCAACTTGGGTGTATTCGAATGGGGTGGTATGTCTGTTAACCCTGACCGCCAAATCGCGGTGATGAACCCAATCGGTTTGCCGTTTGTGTCTAAGCTTATTCCAGCCGATCCAAACCGTCCGAAAACAGCCAAAGGTGCAGGCACCGAAGCAGGTGTACAACCGATGTATGGTGTGCCTTATGGTGTAGAGATCAGTGCGTTCTTGTCTCCATTTGGCTTGCCATGTAAACAGCCTGCTTGGGGCTTTGTGGCGGGTGTGGATTTAAATACTCATGAAGTTGCATGGAAACGTCGTATTGGTACAATCCGCGACAGCTTACCGGGGATTCAATTACCACCATTTAAAATGGGTGTGCCTATGCTTGGCGGTTCAATCTCAACTGCGGGTAATGTGATGTTTGTTGGTGGTACGCAGGATAATTATATCCGTGCCATCAACGTGACTAATGGTGATGAACTTTGGAAAGGTCGTCTACCAGCGGGCGGTCAAGCTACACCAATGACTTATGAAGCGAATGGCAAACAGTATGTGGTCATTATGGCAGGTGGTCATGGTTCATTTGGCACCAAGATGGGAGATGCTTTGGTGGCGTATGCCTTACCAGATGCAAAATAATCCTCTGTAGTCATTTAAACTTTCAAATAGCCTGATTCGTCAGGCTATTTTTATGTGCAGTCGGTTTAAAATGGCAAAGCGACGAGGAGGAAAGAATAAAAATATTGAGGTTTGTCCAGAAAGCTGGGTTTAAAATTTACGCAGTAGCAATGGAAGGGCTAGCGTGTATATGATAGGCTGAACGAGGTTAGCTGAATAATGTATAAGTATCTAATAAAAAATACTTTAATCAGAAAAAACCTTTAGGATTAGGGACAAACAGCACATCTACTTATCCTTATCAATAAAACAGCTATGAAATATGTAAAAAACGCATTTTGTTGATAGTTTAAATCTCGTTATGCTGTCAGCCGTTATAATGAAACTACTAGCTGTACGCCATGTATTTATATACTGATTTCGATCAGCAACTGATCAATGAACGTGTTGCACAGTTCCGTGACCAAACGGAACGTTATTTAGCTGGAAAACTCACTGAAGATGAGTACCGCCCATTACGTCTTCAAAACGGTCTCTATGTACAACGCTATGCGCCAATGTTACGTATTGCTGTGCCTTATGGCTTAATGAACTCAACGCAATTGCGCAAAGTTGCAGAACTTGCAACTGAGTTTGACCGTGGTTATGCACACGTTTCAACCCGTCAGAATATTCAGTTTAACTGGCCTGCGCTAGAAAATGTTCCAGACATGCTTCAAGAGCTTGCTTCGGTACAAATGCATGCGATCCAAACTTCGGGTAACTGTATTCGTAACACGACTACAGACCAATATGCGGGTGTGGTTGCTGGTGAAGTAGCTGACCCACGTCCTACCTGTGAATTGATCCGTCAATGGTCAACCTTCCACCCAGAATTTGCTTTCTTGCCACGTAAGTTCAAGATTGCTGTATCAGCACTTGAAGAAACCGATCGTGCAGCGACCTCATTCCATGATATTGGGGTGTATATCGTTAAAAATGAAGCGGGTGAGATCGGCTATAAAATTAAAGTCGGTGGTGGCTTAGGTCGTACCCCTGTAATTGGTAGTTTCATTCGTGATTTCTTGCCACGTGAAGACCTGATTGCTTATTTAGAAGCCGTACTACGTGTTTATAACTTACACGGTCGCCGTGATAACAAATACAAAGCACGTATTAAAATTTTAGTGAAAGCGTTAACTCCTCAAGTCTTTGCTGAAAAAGTCGAAGCTGAGTTTGCGCATACCATTAAAACTTTAAAGATTCAGCCTGAAATTTTGCAGAAATTAGACGAAGAATTTATACCGTTTGATTATCAAGATTATGCAGATGAAGATTTTTCTGAACAGTTTGCTACGCATCCAAAATTCAAACAGTGGTTCAATATCAATACCAATGCTCACAAAGTGAAGGGCTACCGTATTGTAACGATTTCGTTGAAGCGTACAGGTATTGCACCGGGTGACGTGACCACGGAAGAAATGAATTTGATTGCAGATCTTGCAGACAAATACACCTTTGGTGAATTGCGGACCACGCATGAGCAAAATATTTCTTTGGTCGATGTGCCTCAGAAAGATTTGTTTGAGCTTTGGACTATTCTTGAGAAAAACAATCTAGCACGTGCGCACATTGGTTTCTTAACAGATATTATCTGCTGCCCAGGCGGTGACTTCTGTTCATTGGCAAATGCAAAATCAATTCCTATTTCTGAAGCGATTTCACGCCGTTTTGATGACTTAGATACCATTTATAACCTCGGCAAACTGGATCTGAATATTTCAGGTTGTATGAATGCATGTGGTCATCACCATGTAGGTAACATTGGTATTTTAGGTGTAGACAAAAAAGGCGCTGAGTTCTACCAAATCACTTTGGGTGGTAATGCAGACCATGATGCTTCAATTGGTGACATTTTAGGCCCATCATTTGCAGCTGACGTGGTACCAGACATCGTTGAAGAAATTTTAAATACCTATCTTGACCTTCGAAATGAGGGTGAAGAATTCATTGAAACTTATCGCCGTGTGGGCATCCAACCCTTTAAGGAGCGTGCATATGCTTAATACAGCACTACAAGTCCTCTCTAAAGATGGCACGATTGCCGACAATACTTACCAAGTGATTGGTGAAGATGGTGTTTTACCACAAGGTGATGTGGTTTTAACGGTTGAGCAGTTAGATCAATTGGCTCAAGTTTCGGGTAAAAAAGCATTACTGGTGACAGTCGATGCTTCACCTGAAACGCATGAGTTCCCTTTAGATCAGCTAGATGCCATATTTATTGATTTTGCTGGTTTTAACGATGGTCGTGGCTATTCATTTGCAGCGCTATTACGCCGTCAAGGTTTCCAAGGCGAACTACGCGCAACAGGTGATGTGTTTAAAGATGTCTTGAACTACATGAAACGTTCAGGCTTTGATACCTTTGTTGTTAAAGAAGGCAAAGACATTCTTGAAGCAGCAGCGGGTTTAAATGATTTTAGAAATCCGTATCAAGCATCAACAGCCGTTGCTCAAGCCAGTTATCAAACAGGCGCTTAAATTTTTAGGCAAGCATTGAAAAGCTGGACTTTAGTCCAGCTTTTTTGTATTTATACGCAGCATTTTTGATGAACAAATTGAAGAAAAAAGCAGGAAAATTTGACATGATGGCACTCTTTGCAAAGATTAATCCTGGTGTTATTTGGCTACTCATCGCTATTGCTACAGATGTACTTTCGACTTTTTACTCTGCAAAAGGCAATGGCTTGGTCAATAAATTGGATCAAGGCATTGCGCTAGTGCTGTACATGATTTCTTTTGCATGCGCTGCCTATGCTTTAAAATTTATGCAAGCAGGCATTTTATATGTGCTGTGGTCTGGTATTGGTGTTATCGCCACTGCACTACTGGCCAAGACATTTTTAGGACAAAACATAGATCTAGCAGGATGGCTTGGTATCGGTTTTATTACTGTGGGGCTCACTATTATTGCGCAATTTTCCAATATTGATGTTTGATAATCGACAGTGAATGACAGCTATTTCATAATTTGTTATAAAAATAAAATTCTTTCATTAAAAAATAAAATGTTAAACTTTTTAAAAAAGCTCTTTGGTTTGTCTGAGCAACATATAAATGCATCTAATGTATTTGAAAAGCAGTCCGTTGAATGTTTAGAAGAACAATCTTCTTATGTAATTATGCCAAAAATAAAAAATGAAAATCTTGAAGAAAGTTCTTTAGATGAATTGCTTTGGCAGCTTAGAAGTTATGATGGGTATATACGTCAGAGTACATTAGAACAACTGCAAGACTGTTATGAGACTGCACTTTTTCCAGCTTTATTATTTCGGTTAAGTGACTATGTTCCAATTAACCAAAAGTTGGCAGCTATACACTTGCAACGGTGGAGTGAAAGGCCTGAATTTAGTCGGCTCTGTGTTGATTATTTTTTAGATATTGCGGCGATACAAAAGCGAATACGCGTTGTTACTGAAGTTGAAGAATTATTATTGAAAGAGGTTGCTAATAATAAAAGTTATTTGCAAGACACCTTGATTTCATTACAAGGAGAACTTCCTCGTATTTTGTTGGTTTATATCAAAAAATACCAATGGGTTGAACAGGATTGCTTGATTGAATTATGCAAAGTTGCGAAAGACCAAATAGTCCGTAAGTTTTGGCTTGATTTTATTATTCAAACTCAATCAAATCATGAACTTATGATTGAACTCCAAACTTCAAAATTTCGAGATGTGCAGTATCGTTTATTTGATGTCTTGTATCATAGAGGTGTTTTAACAACGGATGATTTAATTAAGCTTTGGCACAGTCATTATTTATCTATAATGGATTATGCATATTTTGCTTTAAGGCAATGTCAATTTGATTTTAAAGAATATTTTACTCAATATTCTATTGATAGTTTAAACCGACAACAGCTGAAAATTAGAGCTTTTCAATGGATTCTATGGAAAGGTGATTTACCTCATTTTTTTCATATTATTGAAAAAATGGAATCTCAAAAAGTTGCAAATGCATTGGTCTTATTTGCATTGAAACAAAAAAATATCAAACTAAATCAATATTTAGAATATTTTCATTCTACTCAACAAATAGTGTCACCATCTCAATTTATTAAAGCAAAAGGATATTGTGATACCCAGCCTACTTTAGATGAATTAAAACAGTATTTATGCTTAGTCGAAGGAAGTTTGTCATTTCAGCAAAAATTAGACTTAACGCAAGGTTATAGTTTATGGGATCAGCTTTATTGGTTTGTTACGCAGCAAAAATTTATAGAAACTGAGAAAGATCAGCAGAGCTTTTACTATCGTTTACGGTGTCGTCTACAATTTCTTAGTTATGAAACCTATCCACCGAGATGGACTGTACTTCAGAAAAATGAAGTGAAACAACATTTACCAACTTTTATGAAACAATACCCTGAGATTTTTGAAGATATTGGAGTTCGTAAAATATTAGAAAACATATAAATAGAGAAATAATAATGCAATATCAATTTGAGATTGCATTATTACAAATATGCAATTATCCATCTAGTTGGCAATTCACCATCCATTTAATTCCAAACTGATCAGTAAATGCGCCATAGAGTGCACCCCAAAAGGTTTTCTCTAGAGGCATCTCTATTTTTCCATTGATTGAAAGTGCATCAAATAAACGTTTTGCATCGGCTTGCTCATGGGCTTCCAAATTGATCGAAATATAATGGTTATTACCTACTGTAAATACAGTATTGCTTTGAGCACAAAACTGATCATTCGTGTCGGATGCCATAAGCACTGTTGTTTCGTTAATCGGTAATGAAACATGCATGATTTTTTGTTGCTCAGCTTCGGAAAGGGTGACTGAACTTTCATCTGAAGGTAAATCTCCATAACGCATGAAGGTTGCAAACTCTCCACCAAAAACAGATTTGTAAAAATTAAAAGCGGCTTCGGTTTGACCGTCAAAGTTGAGGTAGTGATTCAGTTGCATTGTCTTATCCTTGTTGTTTTTTTCGTCGTTATTTTAACAAGTCGTTGAGATCGACCATAATACAATCTTGTAATAGAAAATCCCCCGAAGTCGAAGGATTCTCATAAATGTCGCTTTTATATCAGCTAATCATTCAATCTTTTATTGTATAAAATATGTCAATAAAAGAAGGTTGCTTACATCTTAAAGTAATTCAATCGCGATAGCAGTCGCTTCACCGCCACCGATGCATAGTGCTGCAATCCCTTTTTGACCACCTGTGCGTTTAAGTGCATGAATTAAAGTGAGGATAATACGTGAGCCTGTTGAACCGACAGGATGACCCAGTGCGCAAGCTCCACCATTGATGTTCACTTTTGCAGGATCAAGCTTGAAGTCATCTATTGGACACATGGTCACCATTGCAAAAGCTTCATTGATTTCCCAAAGGTCGACCTCTTGTGCATCCCACCCCGTTTTTTTCAGTACTTTTTCAATCGCACCGACGGGTGCAATGGTGAACTCTGATGGATGTTGTGAATTCGAAGCATAAGCCACAATTTTAGCTAATGGGGCTAAACCTTTGTTCGATGCATTTTCTGCTGAAGTTAAAACCAATGCTGATGCACCATCCGAGATTGAACTTGCATTTGCCGCAGTGATGGTGCCGTCTTTAGCAAAAGCAGGGCGAAGGCTTGGAATTTTTGCAATGTTGGCATTGAACGGTTGTTCATCTTTATCAATGACAACATCCCCTTTACGGGTTGCTACAGTCACAGGCACAATTTCATCGGCAAAGTAACCTTCGTTGACCGCTGTTTGTGCGCGCTCTAAAGAGCGAATCGCGAAGGCATCCATTTGCTCACGCGTATAGCCACGAGTATTGGCCATATCTTGAGCAAAAGAACCCATCAAACGGCCTGTTTCAGCATCTTCTAAACCATCAAGGAACATGTGGTCTTTGACATCGCCATGTCCCATACGGTAGCCCGCACGCGCTTTGGTTAAAATATAAGGTGCATTTGTCATCGACTCCATGCCACCTGCAACAACAATATTTGCAGAACCAGCTTTGATCATGTCCGCCGCTTGCATAACTGCTTTCATACCAGAACCACAGAGCTTATTAATGGTTACGGCACCTGTTGAATCAGGTAAACCAGCTTGGCGCATAGCTTGGCGTGCTGGACCTTGCTTTAAACCGGCAGGTAGAACACAGCCCATAATGACTTCTTCTACATCGTTTGCTTGTAAGCCTGCTCGAGCAATCGCTTCTTTGATGGTCACAGCACCGAGTTCAGGCGCAGTTACGCTTGCTAAACTGCCTTGAAAACCACCCATTGCGGTACGTGCACCATTTACAATCACGATGTCTGTCATTTTCTTCTCCGAAATCACTTATCTGTTTTGTTGGAAACTTAAGCAGTATATGCAAATTTTTTAGAGTGAAAAGCTGAAAACGTGATTATGGACTCATGGGTCTAGTTACAGGTATTGAGTGGTTCGGCTCGGAGCTGTCCCATTTTGCTCATGACTAGTTTAAAATGATCTGAGCTTTGCAAAGAGCAATAATAAAAAGTTCCATTTGAGCCGAGAGGGAGACCATTTTCAGCTTTAAAGCTTAAGGATGGAAGGTTGAGTGTGCCTCGCCAATCAAGATTGCCATATTTGAGCTGTTGCTGTTCTGTCCGAATAATGGTTTCAGTGGGATCTACTCGTCGGTTTTTATTATTATCGATAAATACAATAAAGCCTGTGTTCCATTGATGATTCTGGCATTGAACGAGGTCTTGACTTGGACAAATGGTGATATTTTGATGTTGTAAGTTGGCTATATTCTTGGCAGCCTGAATACTATTTCTTAATATATTCAGCGTCTTGCTTCGCTCTTGAGAGGCCATGTGTTGATGAAAATATGGCAGGGCGAGTGTGCAAATGATGGCAAGAATAGTGATGGTAATCACAAGTTCAAACAAAGTTATCCCTTTTTTATTGATATAAAACATGTATTTATCCGTATTTTTTATTTTAAGATTATTTTTTATTTATTAAAGCTTTGTTTATCAAACAAATTTTATACATAATTAGTAGTACTCAACTTGTTCAAAAAGCTGTTAAAATGTATGACAAGTGAAAATAAGCGATTCGCAACTAAAAATTGAGTAAAAAATTACCGAATTACAACGGAAATTGTAAGTAATTTTGTAAATAATTTACTTGATTAAAGTTATCAAGCACTTGGAAAAAAAATAAAGTGTTTGTATGATTCATTGCGAATAGCTTAAAAATAAAACTGGGGTATAAAAAAACCTATCTCAGAATGGTTAAATAATTTTAAGCTTAGCTTGAAAAACAATTGTTATCTCTGGAGGATAAATCCATGAAAATGAGTCGTATTGCATTAGCAATGCTCGTAGCTGCTCCTTTAGCTGCTGCAAACGCGGGCGTAACTGTTACTCCATTAATGCTTGGTTACACTTTCCAAGACAGTCAGCACAACAACGGAGTTGACCACTTAACTTCAGGTCCTGAACTTCAAGACGATTTATTCGTTGGTGCTGCTCTAGGCATTGAATTGACTCCATGGTTAGGTTTCGAAGCTGAATACAACCAAGTTAAAGGTGATGTAGACGGTTTAGCTGCTGGCGCTGAATACAAGCAAACTCAAATCAATGGTAACTTCTATGCTACTTCTGATTTGATTACTAAAAACTACGACAGCAAAATTAAGCCGTATGTACTTTTAGGTGCTGGTCACTATAAATATGACATCGATGGTATTGCTAAAGACGAAGAAGGTACTTTAGGTAATGCTGGTCTTGGTGCTTTCTGGCGCTTAAACGACGCTTTATCTCTACGTACTGAAGCTCGTGCTACTTACAACATTGATGAAGATTTCTGGAACTACACAGCACTTGCTGGTCTTAACGTAGTTCTTGGTGGTCACTTGAAGCCTGCTGCTCCTGTAGTAGAAGTTGCTCCAGTTGAGCCTGTTGCTCCAGTTGAACCACAAGAGTTAACTGAAGACCTTAACATGGAACTTCGTGTGTTCTTTGATACAAATAAATCAAATATCAAAGACCAATACAAACCAGAAATCGCTAAAGTTGCTGAGAAGTTAGTTGAATATCCAAACGCTACTGCTCGCATCGAAGGTCACACAGACAACACTGGTCCACGTGCATTGAACGAACGTTTATCTTTAGCTCGTGCTAACTCTGTTAAATCGTCTCTAGTAAACGAATACAACGTTGACCCAGCTCGTTTGTCTACTCAAGGTTTCGCTTGGGACCAACCGATTGCTGACAACAATACTAAAGAAGGCCGTGCTATGAACCGTCGTGTATTCGCGACAATTTCTGGCAGCCGTACAGTTCAAGCTCAATAATTTGAGTTTTAACTAATAAAAAAACGACTCTTCGGAGTCGTTTTTTTATGCCTAAAAATAATGCAATTTATGTTAAGTCATGTTGATAACAATAAACCCATTACTTAATGCAAGAGCCGTTAAGACTTAGGGTCGTCATGGTTAGTTTCGTTATAGGATGATACTGTTAGAAGTTTCGAATTATAGGGATGAGTCTAAGAGGAATGATAAGGGTATTTACATTTATTCCTGCTTCATGACATTGATAATAGCTTTACCTTTAGAGTAAATGGATAATTCTAGTTATTTAGCTTTACAAGGATGTGTTTGCCAACGAAATAATATTTCCAACTTGGAGCCACTTGAAACTACTTTATTTTCTGTCTAAAAAATAGATAGAGATTTGTGCTCAACAAGCTGTCTTCTTGAGTTATGGTAGTGCGAATTTGGAGCTAAACCAAGTACGTTCTTTTTACTGCGTAAGTATGTCAATTGTTCATCTCACAAGTGAGTGGATACTAATTGCAGAATATTAACTAATTTTAGGCTAGATTCGAATTATAGCTATCGGTTTTATGTGACTTTAATAATTGAACTATCTTATTGAAAACTGAATTATTAATTGATGTGTTATGGTTTGAGTTAAACAATAAATGATGATAATAAAAAACAGCCCGAAGACTGTCTTTTATTATGAAAGGATTTTAATCACGATCGGGGTTCATTGGACTGACATCCATCTCTTGATAAGAAACCAGTTTGGTTTTGTATTTCCACTTATAGCCTAACCAAATGATCAAGAACAAGAAAATACCAATATAGGTCGATAAAACAGAGAGCCATTCACCATCAAGTACCGCTTGGTAGTTTTGACCTAAAACAACAATGGTACACAGAATAAAGGCAAACCATGGAGCAAAAGGGAAGAATTTGGCACGATAAGCCAGATCTTCAATTTTATGTCCTTGCGCAACATAACCTTTACGGAAACGATAGTGTGAAACAGCAATCCCTAACCAGACGATAAAACCACACATACCTGACATATTGAGCAGCCAGTTAAATACCTGCTTTTCACCAATAAAGGTAGTTAAGAAGCAAAGTGCGGCAATTGCTGTGGTCGCATAAAGGGCATTCATAGGTACGCCACGACGATCCAATTTTGAAAATGCTTTTGGTGCGCTACCATTTTGGGCCATGTCGAACAACATACGTGTTGACGAATACATTCCTGAGTTACCGGCTGAAAGAATGGCTGTTAAAATTACAGCATTCATTACACTGGCTGCAAAGGCAAAACCTGCTTTTTCATAGAGTAGAGTAAAGGGAGAGAGTGTAATATTCTCAGATGAAGCGGCTTGAAGGAGCAAGGGATCATCATAAGAAATCAGGGTGCCAATAATGAAAATACACACGACATAAAACAGAAGAATACGCCAAAAAATCTGTTTGATGGCGATTGGAATGGTTTTCTGCGGATCTTTTGATTCACCTGCAGCAACGCCAACCATCTCGGTACCTTGAAACGAGAACCCCGCAATCATCGCCACACCAATTAGTGCAGATAAACCACCAACAAATGGGGCTTCACCTTTGGTCCAGTTTGCAAATGTAGATACACCTGGTGTCATCATAATTTTAACAATCATGAAAATACCAATAATGATGAACACGATAATGGCAAGGACTTTGACTAAAGAAAAGAAAAATTCACTTTCACCAAAGCCTTTGACGGTGAGTGCGTTGATCCCAAAGACAACAGCTAGAAATAAGGCACTCCAGTAAAAACCGGGTAGGTCGGGGAACCAGAATTTCATAATGAATTGGACGGCAACCAATTCAAATGCCACCGTAATCGCCCAGTTATACCAATAGTTCCAGCCGAGGGCGAAACCAAAACCACCTTCAACATACTTGGTACCATAGGTGAAAAATGCACCCGATGTTGGGTTGTGTGTTGCCAACTCACCAAGACTGGTCATGAGAAAGTAAATCATCACACCAATTAAGCAGTAGGCCAATAACGCCCCGCCTGGACCAGCATTTGCAATGGTTGCACCTGAGGCAAGGAATAAACCTGTGCCAATTGAACCACCAATGGCGATCATATTCAGATGGCGAGCTCCAAGCTTTCGCTTGAGTTGAGCTGGTTGAGTCGTTTCGCTCATCATTGTTCCTTAAGATTTCTTTTGTGTGCTAGCAAACAGCACTTTAAAGCCTTGTTGATCGGCTTTGGTTGTACATTGGCCAAAACTTTGCTCAATGAGTAATGGATAATTCAGAAAGCGATTGGCAACAATCCACAACTCACCATCTGATTTGAGATGGCGGCGGGATGTTTTGCATAAATTTTCGCTGGCATTGTAATCTGTATGAATGCCCTGATGGAATGGGGGATTACTGACGATTGCGTGTAAAAATAGTGGCGCATCCTCAATTCCGCGAACTGCTTTGATCTCAAGTTGTTCTGGCAAAAGATTATTTTTTTCAAAAGTCATTTTTGTTGAAGCCAGTGCAAAGGCATCGACATCCAGTGCAAAGATACGATTTTTCGGATTTAACTTGGCTAAATAAGCACTAATCACACCAGCACCACAGCCAAAGTCTGCAATTTTGCCAGAGGTGACGTGGGAAAGGTGAGGCAATAACACGGCTGTTCCTACGTCTAGACGGCTTTGACTAAACACCCCCGGCAATGCGCAAATCTGTAATTCACCTTTTGGGGTGAGCACTGTGTAGTGCTGTGCCCAATCGACCAAAGGTTTTGCGGTTACGGTTTTTTCGGTGATCAATTGCCACATTTGGCAATGTCGGGCACTGTCTAATTTGAGTGTTTTACCAAATGGTTGTAGCTGTTTTGAAGCACGTTCTACACCGCCTTTCTTTTCACCGACTAAAAAGATTGATGCGCCTACGGCCAAACGACTGACCAGTTGGTGCAAGACGTAATTGAGAAGCTCTTTTGATTTTGGAACAAATACAATGGCTTGATCAAAAGCGACATCAGGTAAATCTGTACCAAAATGCACATCACTTTGTTGGTTTTGGAAATATTGTAATTCGTTAAAATTCCATGTCCAAAAATGTGGCTCTACAACCCCAGTTAGTTGCATATTTAATTCGTCACACGGTGCATTGACCAGTAAGACTGAACCAGAGAGAAATTCCTGCTGGCGAAGAACAACTTCACTTCGTGGATCCATTTTATATACTCCATAGTAAAAACGATGCCCAGACAGTGCTGGGCTACGTGCATACTGAAATGAAAACTTATTTCTTCGGCTCAGGAAGAATAATGTTTAATAACAATGCTGCAATACCGCCTGTCGCAACACCTGAACTAAAGATGTTACGGAATAATTCTGGCAAATGTTCCAAAATTTGTGGAACTTGTGCAACACCTAAACCGAGCGCCAGCGAAATGGCAATGATCAGTAGTGCTCGGCGGTCAAGGTGAACACCCGAAAGAATATTAATCCCTGATGCAGCAACAGCACCGAACATCACCATCACAGCACCACCTAGAACAGCTTGAGGCACTGCCTGAATCACACCTGCAACCGCAGGCAGTAAACCTAGAATCACCAATAGCGCAGCAATCCAGATGCCGACATAACGACTCGCCACCCCAGTAAGTTGAATCACGCCATTGTTTTGTGCAAAGACCGAGCTAGGGAAGGTATTGAAAATACCTGCAAGCAAAGAATTTGCACCATTCACCAAGACACCACCTTTAATACGCTCCATCCATGTTGAACCATCGACAGGTTGGTTGGAGAGTTTAGACGTTGCTGTAATATCGCCAATCGCCTCTAAAGAGGTTACAAGGTAAATAAAGGCCATTGGAATAAACAAGCTCCAAGAGAAGTCTAAACCAAAGTGCATGGGGGTTGGAATTTGAATTAGGGGGGCATCCTGAACACCCGAAAAGTCAAGATGACCCATAAAGCCAGCCAATATATAACCGACAATCAGTGCGATTAAAATAGCCGAGCTTTTCACCCAAGTAATACGAATACGGTTCAAGATGATGATCAATGCCAGCACTGTACACGACATGATGAGATTGTCTGCATTGGCAAAAGTGTTGTTTGACATGGCTTGATAGCCACCACCCATGCTGATGAGACCTTCTTTGATGAGCGTCAAACCTATCAATAACACCACAATGCCTGTTACCAATGGGGTAATGAGCATTTTCACCCAAGGTAGGATGCGTGACACGCCCATTTCAATAAATGAACCTGCGATTACTACACCAAAAATGGCAGCCATGACGGATTCTACAGGAGTACCTGCAGCAACCATGGCAGAGCCAATTCCAATAATTGGACCGATAAAGTTAAAACTGGTCCCTTGCACAATCAGTAAGCCTGCGCCCAAAGGTCCAACTTTTTTACATTGTAAGAAGGTTGCAACACCTGAGATGACCAATGACATGGATAAAATCATGTTGGTATCTTCTTTCGACACACCAAGCGCTAAACAAATCAGCAAACCTGGCGTAACGATTGGGACGATAATGGCAAGGAGGTGCTGAAAAGCAGCAAGAAAAGCAATAAGTGGACGAGGGCGGTCATTTAAACCATAGACCAAATCAAGCTGATCTGGCTGATTAGGGGGGAGATTCTGATCAGACATAAGTCAAAAGATATTAGCAATGTGGCGCCATTCTAATCGCTTTACACGGCTTTACAAAATTAATTGCACACCACTTATCAAAAAAACGAGTCTGTCAATAAACTGTCACTACTAAATTCTATTATTTTTCTGTATAATTTGCCCTCAAACTTTAGGCGTATCGAATTTACATGTCAGATATTAAAACTCTCCGCAACATTGCCATCATTGCGCACGTTGACCACGGTAAAACCACTCTAGTAGACAAACTTTTACAGCAATCAGGTGCACTTGGCGATCGTGCAGGTGAGATTGAGCGTGTCATGGATTCAGGCGCGATTGAAAGTGAACGTGGTATTACTATTCTTGCAAAAAACACTGCAATCAAATGGTTAGATGCACGTACCAATACAGAATACCGTATTAACATCGTCGACACCCCAGGACACGCGGACTTCGGTGGTGAAGTTGAACGCGTAATGTCGATGGTTGACTGTGTACTTCTTCTTGTTGACTCTCAAGAAGGTCCAATGCCACAAACTCGTTTCGTAACGCAAAAAGCGTTCGCACGTGGTTTGAAGCCAATCGTAATTATCAACAAAGTCGACAAGCCAAGCGCGCGTCCTGATTGGGTAATTGACCAAGTATTTGATTTGTTTGATAACCTTGGTGGTTCTGACGAACAGTTAGACTTCCCAGTTGTTTACGCTTCAGGTCTTCGTGGTGTTGCTGGTCCATCTCCAGAAGAACTTGCTGAAGATATGACGCCATTGTTCCAAACCATCGTAGACATTGTTGAACCACCAGCAGTTGATGTTGATGGTCCATTCCAAATGCAGATTTCTTCACTTGACTATAACAGCTTCGTCGGTGTTATCGGTGTTGGTCGTATTCAACGTGGTTCTGTAAAATTAAACACACCAGTAACTGTGATTGATAAAGACGGTAAGACACGTAACGGTCGTATCTTAAAAATCATGGGTTACCACGGTTTAGAACGTATTGATGTTGAATCTGCTCAAGCAGGCGATATCGTATGTATCACAGGTATTGATGAACTTCATATTTCTGACACTATTTGTGATCCGAAAAATGTTGAAGCTTTACCAGCATTGTCTGTAGATGAACCTACAGTAACCATGACTTTCCAAGTAAACAACTCTCCGTTTGCTGGTAAAGAAGGTAAATTTGTTACTTCACGTAATATTCGTGAACGTCTTGACCGTGAATTGATTCATAACGTAGCACTTCGTGTTGAAGATACTGATAGTCCTGATAGCTTTAAAGTATCTGGTCGTGGTGAACTTCACCTTTCAGTTCTGATTGAAAACATGCGTCGTGAAGGCTTCGAGATGGGCGTATCTCGTCCACAAGTAATCTTGAAAGAAGTTGATGGCGAAAAGCAAGAGCCATACGAAAACGTAACATTTGACGTTGAAGAACAGCACCAAGGTTCTGTAATGGAACAAATGGGTCACCGTAAAGGCGAAATGACCAATATGGAAGTTGACGGTAAAGGCCGTATCCGTATTGAGGCAACTGTTCCTTCACGTGGCTTGATCGGTTTCCGTTCAGAATTCTTGACCATGACTTCTGGTACAGGAATCATGACTTCAAGCTTCTCGCACTACGGTCCAATGAAACAAGGTACTGTTGCGAAACGTCAAAACGGTGTGTTGATTTCTATGGTTCAAGGTACTTGCCTTGGCTATGCATTGTTCACATTGCAAGACCGTGGTCGTCTATTTGCTAAACCTCAGTTAGAAGTTTACGAAGGTATGATCATTGGTATTAACTCTCGTTCAGATGACATGACAGTTAACCCAACTAAAGCAAAACAGTTAACAAACGTACGTGCTTCTGGTACTGATGATGCGTTGACTCTTGTTCCTGCTGTTGAATATACACTTGAACAAGCGCTTGAATTCATTGAAGATGATGAATTAGTTGAAGTAACTCCTAAGTCTATTCGTATCCGTAAGCGTTACTTGACTGAAAACGAACGTAAACGTAACCGTTCTGGTAAATAAGTTTTAAAAATGAGGTTGCCCCATGCGGGGCAGCGCCATTTAAAAATGTCATCAATCACTTGATGGCATTTTTTTTGTTTAAAATTAGCAAACCTATGTATAAAAACAGATGATTTCCGAGTAAATTACGTGGAAATGAAGCTATAAAATTAATGTATACTTCGTCACATAAATTAAAGTCAAAAAAAAACTGGAGATTTAAATGAGTATTATGCAAGAGTTCCGCGAATTTGCGGTAAAAGGTAATATGATCGACTTGGCTGTCGGTGTGATTATTGGTGGGGCATTTGGTAAGATTGTTGATTCATTAGTGAAAGATATCATCATGCCATTGATTACTGTGATCACCGGTGGCGGTGTGGATTTCACACAAAAGTTCTTTGTTTTGGGCGATAACCCAAACAATTTACAGTCTTTAGATGAGTTAACCAAAGCAGGTGTAAATGTCCTGACCTATGGTAACTTCCTTACGATTTTAATTAACTTCATCATTTTGGCATGGGTAGTGTTCTTAATGGTGAAAATGATCAATCGTATGCGCCGTAAACAAGAAGAAGCTGCGCCAGAACCAGCGGCAACACCAGAAGATATCGAATTGCTACGTGAGATTCGTGATGAGTTAAAAAAACGTCAATAATGAAAAGACGAAGATAACAAAAATAAAACGGCACATCACGTGCCGTTTTTCTCTTTATGCTTGATGAAAAGACTGGTTTTTGTACAGATTTAATTTTATGATGCGCGCAGTTTGAACCCGTATTGTGATGCTGCATGAATCAATTATTTGTCTATGGGACCTTACGTCCAAATCATGAAAATGCTCACCTTTTAGAGCGCATTGGTGGTATATGGCAAAAAGGCTATGTGCATGGCGTGGTCCATATTTTGGATTGGGGACCTGATAAAGGTTTATTTGCGATTGTGCTTGATTCTAAGGCACCTGCTGTTGAGGGCTATTTTTTCTGTAGCGAAAAGTTGGCTGAACATTGGGATGCGTTGGATGAGTTTGAAGGGATACAGTATCAACGGGTAAAGGTGCAGGGGGTGTTAGCGTCTGGTGAACCTGTTGATGCGTGGACTTATGAGATGAAACCAAAGCAACAATGAACTAGTTTACTTTAGGAACTTTATAAGGCTCAAGAATTTCTCTAAATTTTTTGGTAATTTTAGTTTGGAAATATGTGCCTTTTTCCAACCATGTCTTATCTGCAATATTATTTTCTACTTGTACTAATATATAGTCATGAGGGTAAATATATAAATCACCTTGTTCAAAAAAGGCAATAAAGATATTCTTTGCCCAATATTTTCGTGCAAAGGAAATACTACCCTTTAGCTGAATTTTAAAATCTGAAATACCATCAATATGAACAGCAATACAATCTGCACCATTCCAGTCGTCATTAAGCCAAAGACAGTTGTAGCCGTAATCTGCTAGTATCGCTGCCATTTTATGGAAATTATATGTTTCTTGTGCTCTTGAATTGAGTGTTCGATATTCAATTTTTGTAAGCTTAAGACCATCTTGTTTAATCATCTTAAGCCATCCATACGGAATTTAATTTCTAATAAATGAAAACCAAATTGGCTTTTCACTGGGCCATGAAGTACTTTCTCTGCTGCAGTAAAGACCAATTTATCAATCACTGGAACCAACTGACCTTTTTTCACTTCGCCGAGCTCACCACCACGCTTAGCCGAGTTACAGGTGGAATATTGTTTGGCAATTTTAGCGAAATCGGCGCCATCGTGGATTTTCTTTTTCAGTTGTTCAGCGAGGTCTTTGTCTTTGACCAAAATATGACGAACAATGGCAGTTTTCATTTGGTTTTTCCTCGAACTATAGCCGTTGCTTTGGGCTTGGATTGCACTTTTTTCAGCGGTTGGCATTCTGGGCAAAACACCGAAGCGCGTTGTCCGAGTTTGATGTTTTCCAGCGTGGTTTCGCAGTTCACACACATTTCACCTGCTCGGCCATAAGCCAACAAGGTTTGTTGGAAATAGCCATTTTCTCCCATGGCGTTTGAATAGTCTCTTAAGGTCGAGCCTCCCAAGTTAATGGCCTGCTGCAAAATGCGTTTGATTTCGATCACCAATTGTTCAATTTGGCTATGCGTTAAACTCGATGCCACTTGCGCAGGGTGTATGCCCAAATTAAACAAACTTTCTGTGGCATAGATATTTCCAACACCAACCACTACATGATTATCCATGATTGCAACTTTTATGCCGACCTGCTTATTTTTCAGCTTTTGACTCAAATATTCAGTATTAAAATCTGTGTTCAGTGGTTCAGGCCCAAGCGTATCAATTAACTTGGCTTGTGAGTTTTCATCTAACCATAAGATACATCCAAAACGGCGCGGGTCATGGTAGCGTAGTTCGACATCTTCAAAACGAATAATTAAATGATCATGTTTTCGTAGAGGTTCGCCAATTTCACAAATCCGAAAACTACCCGACATGCCCAAATGCCAAAGCATGGTGTCCTGTTCAAAGCTTGCCAAAATGTATTTGGATCGCCGACTTAATTGAACTAAGCGCTGTCCGACCAGTTTGTTGAGATCTGCGGGAATTGGCCAACGTAGACTGGATTGACGAACTTCAACGCTGAGTACTTGCTGATCTAATAACGGTAATAAACTGGCTTTGGTGGTTTCAACTTCAGGTAATTCAGGCATGGCAACGTAAGATGATAAAACGTGAGCTTAATATTGCGGTGTACACGCAATATTGCAAGTAGTTTTGGCATCTGTCTTATTTTTCTAAGCATTTAAAACAAAATGAAAAGCAGAATGAGTACTTAGGTAGGAGTAGAGAGCAATTTTTATAGGGACAATCTTTGCACCATTTAAATCAAATCTTATATTTATAATTGTTGACTGTATTGATAGCTTTTATGAATTAATAATAAAAAAATGCTGAGATCTTTCTTTGAAAATTATGTAATTTTCATTAAATTTTTTATCTAAATGAAGTGGATCTATATTCATTTTAAATCAGAGCTTAGGATTTCATACGATAGTTCACGCTTTCTTTATGTGCAACGGCAATGTCTGTTTTAGCAACAATGAGTCATGCTGAACAAGTTTTGGATGCTCATGGCCAGTACTTATTCGGTGACTGGCAGGGAAAACGAACTGAATTGGCGCAAAAAGGGATCAAGTTTGAAGCGAATGCGTTAACAGATACCAATTATTTAGCGGATGGTGGACGTAACACTGGTAGAAGTCTGACAACGACTTCTCAGTTTTGGCTAGGCACACAATTTGATTTAGAAAAGTTGGCAGGCTGGGAGGGATTCATCGTTCATTTTGTTGCGACGTGGTGGATAATGCCTTGGTCTTGGGATTTGTAAGCTGCATTATTTTCTAAATGGATAGCCATAAAAGTGCAAAGGTTTGACAGCAGATTTGCACTTTTAGCGTTGAATGCAAGGCACTTTATTTGTTATAGATCATAGTGAGTACAGGGAGAGCTGTGATGTCATTATTATTTCAACCCATTCAATTTGGGGATTTAAAATTAACAAATAAAATTGTGATTGCGCCCATGTGCCAATACTCTGCCAATGATGCTGGTGAACTCAGCTATTGGCATGAGCAACAATGGGCCAATTATGCGTTGTCTGGTGCAGGCTTATGCATTGTCGAAGCGACAGCCGTACAAGCGATAGGCCGGATTAGTTTTGCAGACTTAGGACTGTGGAATGATTTGCAACGTGCGCAAATGAAGGCCTTACTTCAAAAAGTCAAAACACTCTCCCCAATGCCTTTTGCTATTCAACTGGCACATGCAGGGCGTAAAGCATCGACCGACCGTCCTTGGTCGGGAAAGGGGCAGATCAAACCGAATCAGACGCATGGTTGGCAAACGGTGTCTGCTAGTGATGTGCCTTTTAAGCCCGAAGAGCATGCTCCACATGCTTTGAGTGTGACAGAAATGCAAGACATCATAGATGACTTTGCCAGTGCCGCTGTGCGTGCAGTAGATGCAGGTTTTGAGCTGATCGAACTACATGCAGCCCATGGCTATTTGCTGCATCAATTCATGTCGCCCCTGTCAAACCGACGGACGGATGAATATGGTGGAAGCTTTGAAAACCGCATTCGATTTACCTTAGAAGTGTTCCAAGCCATTAAACAAGCCGTTCCTGAAAACTATCCCGTGGGCGTGCGTTTATCTGCAACTGACTGGATGGAGTCGACCGCAACAGAAAGTTGGGATATTGATTCAACGGTAGGTCTATCCAAGGCATTGGAGCAACTCGGTGCAGCTTATATTCATGTCTCAAGTGGTGGCTTGCATGTGGAACAAAACATTCAGATCAAGGCCAAATATCAAGTACCTTTTGCTCATGCGGTGAAGCAAGCAGTGCAAATTCCTGTGATTGCGGTAGGACTGATTACAGAAGCCAAGCAGGCTGAACATATTTTGGAAGCGCAAGAAGCTGATGCAATTGGTCTGGCGCGGGCTATGCTGTATGACCCACGATGGCCGTGGCATGCCGCCGCAGAACTAGGTGGAAAAGTCTCTATCGCACCACAGTATTTACGGTGTCAGCCACATGGAATCAAAGATTTATTTTCTGCGTTCTAAGCCCATAAGTCTTTTTAAATATTTCAACTGCGTAAAGATGTGTTCTAGGATAGGTCTTTACTTACATCATCTGGAAAAGGAATAACTTGAATGATTTTCTCGGTAATTTTTCCAGTCTTTTTTTTGCTATTTCTTGGCTTTATTTCGGTCAAAATTCAATTGCTTGTTAAAGAACAAATTATAGCAATCAGTGCCTTTGTTATTAAAATTGCATTACCTGCTTTATTGCTGCACGCCTTGGCATCAAAGGACCTGCATGAAATTTGGTATCCGTCCTATTTCTTTGTTTATGCCGTTGTGACTTTTGGTTTATTCATTTCGGCTTTTATTCTCGGTCAAAAGCTTTTTAATAATCACTTTACCCACGCTTCAGTCTTCTCACTGGGTGCATCTATGTCCAATACAGGTTTATTGGGGGCCGCTATTTTGACGCTGCTGATGGGGAGTGAAGCGATGATTTATATTTCATTGGTGGTGATCATTGAAAGTGTATTTTTGGTTCCATTGATGCTCACTTTGGCTGAAATAGGCCGACAAAGGCAAGCCAATGTTGCTTCCATTTTAAAGACTACATTTCTTACATTATTTAAAAACCCATTGTTCTTGTCGGTGATGATTGGCATGAGCTGTGCGATGTTTGAAATTAAAATTCCGCATTTAATCGACCAAGTGTTTGCAATGTTAGGTCAGACTGCCTCGCCTTTAGCCTTGTTTATTATTGGTGGTGGAATGGTCGGTCTCACTATTCAGTCTTTTAACCTGCAAACGGTTTATCTGGTGGTGTCTAAAAATATTTGTATGCCAATATTGGTTTATTTAGGACTGACCTATTTGACTGCATTGGACCAAAAGATGATTTATGCAGGGACCTTGATTGCAGCCTTACCGATGCCATCTCTATTTGGTATTTTTGGGCAAGTGTATGGTTTGAATGAAAAAGCACTCACCCCATTGATGATCAGCACGTTATTGAGTTTTGTGGTGGTCAGTGTCTTGATTGGTCTTTGGTGGTAAAAAAATACTCTCCTTGGAGAGTATTTTTGAAGAAAATATTTATTTTTTAACCGCTGCTGTTGCAGGGGACTTGGCTTGATTCGCCATCATGGTTTCAACCTGCGCTAATGACTCTTTCGCTTGTGGCACATTTTCTTTGGCTAGAGCAGTAAAAATTTTCTTCGCCTCTGGTAAGTTCTGCGGAATGATATTGCCATTGGCAAACATATTGCCCACGGCCATTAGGGCAGGAATGTAACCTTTTTTGGCTAAGTCTTGAATGCTGTTGAGACCTTTTTGAATCGGCGCTTCTTGTTTGTTTTTAAAGCCTGTGCTGATGTCGTACAAGGCTTGTGCATGAATGGCTTGATAGTTGCCTTTTTTCACCAAAGGATCAAGTTTCTTCAGGGCTAACTTTTCAGACTCTGGTTTATTTTCAGAAAATAACAGCACGGCATATTCAACAGTTGCATCATCAAAGCCTAGTTTAGAGGCAGCTTCAAAGTGTTGTTTGGCTTTGTTGAGGTCTTGTGGCAAGCCTAAAGTGCCAGTGACATAGTTTTTCGCAAGCACGTAGTGTGCAACAGGGTAGCCTTTGTTTGCAGCCTCTTGGTAGAGTTGAATGGCTTTCTTCTCATTCTTCGCCGTGCCTTGACCTGTTTGCGTCAAATACGCCAAGTTATACATAGCTTGCGGGTTGCCAGATTTCGCCAGTTTTTCTAAAGCTTGATATGCCCCTGTCATATTGTTGGCTTTGACCATTTCTTCAATTTTGGCAAATTCGGGGTTGGTCGTATCTTGGGTGGTGGCTGCAAGTGCAAACTGGCTAGAAAGAGCAATTAAGCTTGCAAGTACGATTTTCTTCATGCTGTATAAACCTTTTTCGTACACATAAGTCCATCTATGTGCGTATTTGTTTTTAGTCATTTCACATCATAAGTTGAATTGTGTGAATGTAAATATCTGAATTGTGTTTTGGTCTTACAAATTTCCGTTGATTATTTTGATCCAAATATATTTTTCCAATACAAACCACATGCTCTAAGGTGGGAAGGATTCAAACGTGTTATGGATATTAGCAGCTGATGGCTTCGCTTTTTCATTAGGTTTATGGCTTCGATTCTGTTTAAATAGCGCTGAAAATTAGTAGTGAGTTCAGCATGTTTATTAAGTCAATTAAGCGAAATTATTTAAAAGTTTTGGCCGATGAGTCGATTCCAGATGGCGAAAAAATTGATGCCTTATTGATGAAATTGGGTGGTGAGTTTTTAGTGAGCAAAGATGACCGCGTGTATATCTTTGAAAAAGACGGTGTGACTGCAAAATTTGATGCTAAACATGCACGAGACTTTTCATTTAAAGACTATCTCTGCAAAGACATGAATAAATTGTTTCATGATTTTTGATATTTAATATTCATTGAAAATGAGTGAACTATTACATAAGGCTCTAAAAATAGTTTAAGTCCTTGGGTGAGTCTTTTATCCAAGGAATGATGCTTGCTATAGATTTCTAAAGCAATACTTTTGTATAGCCATATAACGACAATGAAGGCCTTAATCCACTGTAAAGACGTTTGCAGTGGTTGGGCTAAAAGATAATATAAAATAATAGTTTGTATATGAATAGCCTATACGATTTTCTAGAAAAAGCATTTGACGCTATGCTCATCATTCAAGTTATATCATATAAAAAGAAGCTTACTTTTCATAAGATGAATTGAGACGTATCACAATATGAAGAAAATACTGTCAATCTTATTTCTATGTTTATGTTGCTCAATAGCAGTTTTAGCAGGGCAGCCCAATCTTGTTTCTCATCAAATCAACTTGAAAAATGGGAAGCGTTTTTCTCTAAATCTCCCCGCAAATTATGAAATCGTTCCTGCGGCTGAGGGTTTAAAACGCGTTCGTTTTTTTAGCAAAGCACCTGATGGTAGAATGTTTGTAACGGATATGCACGATTTGACCGACAATGAAAAAGGCATCGTTTATATTTTGGATGAATGGAGTGCTGAAACGGGAAAATTCGGCAAAATTATTCCTTATATGACGGGGTTAAAAAATCCAAATTCAGTCCAATTTTATACCGATTCTTCAGGACAAGATTGGGTGTATTTGGCTGAAACGCATCAGCTCACCCGACGAAAATTTACCCAAGATGAAATAAAATCCACGGGCAAAGCTGAAGTTCTAGCGACGTTTCCTGATTATGGTTTAAGTTATAAATATGGGGGCTGGCATCTAACACGAACCATTGCCGTAGGTGGGAACGGAAAAATTTATGTCTCGATCGGTTCAAGTTGCAATGCTTGTGCCGAAAAAGAAAAAGTTAGAGCGACTGTTTTAGAAATGAATCCCGATGGTTCGGAACAAAAGATTTATGCCACAGGCTTACGTAATGCCGTCGGTTTGAAATGGATAGGTAAATTTTTATTTGCCACGAATCAAGGTGCAGATCATCTAGGTAAACATAAACCTGATGAAACTTTTTATGCACTTAAGCGTGATGTCGATTATGGTTGGCCATCTTGCTATTCGTCGAATGGTAAAATTTTTGCAGATCCAAAATTTAAACGTTCAACAGGATGTAAAAATGTACCGTCTCCTTATGCCTATTTCCCATCGCATTCGTCTGCACTTGGTTTTGATTATTTTGGCCATCCAGACACAGATGAGGTCATCAAAAATTCTTTTTTAGTGGCTCTACATGGTTCTACGGATGCCACAATTGGTCATGGCTATAAAATTGTGATTATGCGTAAAGGGCAAAAATTACAGACCTTTATGGATGGTTTTTTAGTGGGTAAAAATGTCTATGGTCGGCCCGCGGATATTTACCGTATAGATGCAAATTCATTTTATTTTTCTGATGATAAGGGCGGTGTGGTTTATTATGTGAGGCGGAAATAGTGTATTCATTTTTTGATTCCGCACACCCAAATAACTATTTGAATTTAATTTTTAGCAACACATGGGAATTGATCAACTTCGACTCCTTCATGCATACACAAGTGTGTTTCGATGTAGTTAGTACTGTTGATTGTAACTAACTTTGGATGTGAACTTGGCATTTCAGCTTGAATTAAATTAATTTTATCGTCCATACCAACAAGGTAGCCTAGCTGATCACCATGAGGAAGCCCATTTTTAAAAGGCTCAATGGATGATATGTGATTATTTTTATATGTGATTTTTTGTGTATGATTTTTATCAATAACCAAAGTAAAAGTACTTCTCAGATTTTGAGTCTCACCGCCTGCAATATAAAACCCTGTTTCCTCTGTAAATGATGCCATATTCCCAATATTATCTTTATATTTCACTTCTAAAGTGATAATTGGATCGCTAAATTGTTTATTACCATCGTTTGGAGAAGTTTCGATTTTTAAATAAGTAATGAACTTAGAAAAAGATTTTGCAGTACCAACTAACTTATCATCTTTTATCATTCCCGTACTTAGTGTGGTGTTATGTATTTTCGATATAAACCTGACATTATTTGATGTATTTTTTGTATATTGTTCTAGTAGGCTGTCATATTCTGTTCGAAGTTCTACTTCGCCCATAATTTTTCCATTTACACATTCCGCTTTCATTGGAATGATTTGAACATTTTTGTTTATTATTATCGTTTCTTTTGATGGGATATTATCTGCATCTTTTCGAGTATTTGATTTATCTTCTATAGCTAGTGGTTTACTCAACAATAAATTGGCAAGTCTATTCTGTTCTTTTTGAGAGATTGGACAAGGCCATTCTTGTTTTGTGATTGATGGGGCAAATAAATCTTCTTTTACTAAATCATTCCGATCTTTGATATACAGTTCTAGAAACTTTTGCTGAGTAGGATTAGATAGTTTAGGATAATCAAAAGCAAAAGTGATAGAAGAGACAGAAGTTAATATTACAGTCCCCAATTTTTTCATAAAGTGTCTCTTATTATAGATTTAATTATATTAATGAAAATTACAAGTAAATTATAAACTTACTTGTAATTTTAAAGGCTTACTGCGGTCGTGCCACATCACCATTTAAGCGTTCCGGTAAGTCTAAAACTGTCACATCCAGTTCGCTCAAAGACTCAGGACGAGCCACCACCAACGCGACATAACCGCCATCAATCGCAGTACTATTCACCACTTGAATACCTTTATTCAACTGTTCCGCTTGCGCAGGTGCGCTACCTGTACCCTGAATTAAATGCAGCCACGCTTTTGGTTTGGCTTTAAACCATAAACGTGCAATCACTTCCTGACCCAAGTAACACCCTTTGTCATAGTGCACGCCTTCACGTTGGTGTAAACGAAGCTCTTGAGGTTGAAACACATGCTCAATCGCTTGGTCGATAAACGCTTCACCATGAGTAATGGCTTGCACTTGCCATGCTGCAATATTGGTAGGCTCAGCAGAGAAGGTGGTACGGTCTTGCGTAAAGGTTGGAAAAACTGAACCCACAGGTTCAAGTTTCATTTTAGAGAAGGCACCAAACTTTTTAATGTGTTTCGCAAACTCTTCCGACTGGTCTTGAGTGGTGACAATTTCAAAGTGCTCAGGGTTACGTTTTGTCAGCCACAAACCAAAGTGGATACGACCTTTCAAGTCACAAATGGCAGTGTATTGCGTTGTATTTTCAGCTAAAGCTTCAACGTTGACCGTTACTTGACCTTGTAAAAATTTGAGTGCATCTACACCAATTAAAGTGAAAGAGGAGAAAGCTAGATCGCTCATGAATTGCTCGCCTACCTTAAAATCTAATACTAAAGAATTAGGGCTATTTTCCGCTATTTTTCAGAAAAAATCATATTTAGAGTAAATATTTAAAAGTTAGTGTAACTAAATATTTCAAAACCCCCTGTTTTTATACCTAAGCTTATGAAATATAAACGATTTGGGAAATGGGTTTTCGACAGTGTAGTATGCCTAGCAGACAAAGATGAATTGTCTAGTAAAGACAGTGAAGAAAAATGAAACACCAAAGGCAGGAACGCTATGAACAATAATCACCGCAAACCACTGCAAGGCACCCAGCTAGAATACTTTGATGTGCGAGAAGCCGTTGAACAGATTCAGCCAGGCGCTTATGCAAAACTTCCATACACCTCAAAAGTATTGGCTGAACAGTTAGTGCGTCGTTGTGATCCTGCCATTTTGGAGCAGTCACTAAAAGAACTGATTTTCTCAAAACAAGATCATGATTTCCCTTGGTATCCTGCACGTGTGGTGTGTCATGACATCCTTGGGCAAACGGCATTGGTTGACCTTGCAGGTCTACGTGATGCGATTGCTGACCAAGGTGGTGACCCATCGAAAGTGAATCCTGTTGTGCCGACTCAGTTGATTGTCGATCACTCTTTAGCTGTGGAATACGGTGGTTTTGATCCAGATGCTTTTGAGAAAAACCGTGCAGTAGAAGACCGTCGTAACGAAGACCGTTTTCATTTCATCGAATGGACCAAGACCGCTTTTGAAAATGTCGATGTGATTCCTGCGGGGAATGGCATCATGCACCAAATTAACTTGGAGAAAATGTCTCCAGTGGTGCAAAGTCGTGAAGGCGTAGCATTCCCAGATACGTGTGTCGGTACAGACTCACACACACCACATACCGATGCGCTCGGTGTGATTTCGATTGGTGTCGGTGGTCTAGAAGCTGAAAACGTAATGTTAGGTCGTGCGTCTTGGATGCGTCTTCCAGATATTATCGGTGTGGAATTGGTGGGTCAGCGTCAAGCGGGTATTACCGCAACAGATATCGTATTGGCTTTGACTGAATTCTTGCGTAAAGAGCGTGTCGTTGGTGCGTATCTTGAGTTCTTCGGTGAAGGTGCGGACAGCATGTCTGTGGGCGATCGTGCCACGATTTCCAATATGACCCCTGAATATGGCGCAACTGCGGCGATGTTCTATATCGACCAAAACACCATTGACTACTTAACCCTAACCGGTCGTGAAGCAGAGCAAGTTGCACTTGTTGAAACCTATGCCAAAGAAATCGGTCTTTGGGCATCGGATATGACTCAGGCAGAATATCCACGTGTACTTCGTTTTGGTCTTTCAACAGTGACCCGTAATATTGCAGGCCCATCAAACCCACATGCACGTGTATCTACAGCAGATTTAAAAGAAAAAGGCATTGCAGGCGTGGTAGAAAACCGTACCGATGGTTTAATGCCTGATGGTGCTGTGATTATTGCTGCCATTACTTCATGTACCAATACATCAAACCCACGTAATACCGTTGCCGCAGGTTTATTGGCACGTAAAGCCAATGAATTGGGTTTAACCCGTAAACCGTGGGTGAAATCATCATTTGCACCAGGTTCTAAAGCAGCTGCGTTATACCTTGAAGAAGCAGGTGTGATGGATGATTTAGAAAAACTTGGTTTTGGAATTGTGGCCTATGCATGTACCACGTGTAACGGAATGTCAGGTGCTTTAGATCCTAAGTTACAACAAGAAATTATTGATCGTGACCTGTATGCAACTGCGGTACTTTCAGGTAATCGTAACTTTGATGGTCGTATCCATCCTTATGCCAAACAAGCGTTCTTGGCATCACCTCCGCTTGTAGTGGCGTATGCGATTGCAGGAACCATTCGTTTTGACATTGAAAAAGATGCACTAGGAAATGACAAAGACGGCAACCCAATTTACCTGAAAGACATTTGGCCATCAGATGAAGAAATTGATGCCTTAGTCAAAGAGGCGGTGAAACCTGAACAGTTCCGTAAAGTGTATATTCCAATGTTTGACTTAGGTGTCACTGAAAAAGCGGCAAGTCCTTTATATGACTGGCGTCCGCAAAGTACTTATATCCGCCGTCCGCCGTACTGGGAAGGGGCTTTGGCTGCACCTCGTACACTGGCAAATATGCGTCCGCTTGCGATCTTGCCTGACAATATCACTACGGATCATTTGTCCCCATCGAATGCAATTATGATGGATTCGGCAGCGGGTGAGTACCTACATAAAATGGGTGTACCTGAGGAAGACTTTAACTCCTATGCAACACACCGTGGTGACCACTTGACGGCACAACGTGCAACCTTTGCGAATCCAAAATTGTTTAATGAAATGGTGGTTCGTGCGGACGGTACGATCAAGCAAGGTTCTAAAGCACGTGTTGAGCCTGAAGGTGAAGTAATGCGTATGTGGGAAGCGATTGAAACTTATATGAATCGTAAGCAACCGTTGATCATTATTGCAGGTAAGGATTATGGTCAGGGTTCAAGCCGTGACTGGGCTGCAAAAGGTGTTCGTCTTGCAGGTGTTGAAGCGATTGTGGCGGAAGGTTTTGAGCGTATTCACCGTACTAACTTAGTGGGTATGGGGGTGTTACCGCTTGAGTTTAAAGCGGGTGTTGACCGTAAAACTTTAAAGCTAGATGGTACGGAGCTGTATAGCGTGATTGGTAATATTGCGCCACGTTCGACGTTAACTTTAGTGATTGAACGTGCCACGGATGAAGGTAAGAGTGAAATTGTTGAAGTGCCTGTAATCTGTCGCCTAGATACTGAAGAAGAAGTGTCTGTATATGAAGCGGGTGGTGTATTGCAACGCTTTGCGCAGGACTTCTTGGAAAGCCAAGAAGAGAAAGAGCAATTAAGAGCTTAATTTAAAGTATTTGAAATTGTTTAAAAAAAGCCCTACTTTAGAGTGGGGCTTTTTATAGGAAAATACAGCATGGCTATAAAACAAAGTAAAAGGGAACAATTAACTGATTTGATTTTAGAATGTATAAGGGAAGTATTTCCTGTACTTATTGATAGAATAAACCAGAAAAAATACATTTTATCTTATAGCAATTTCCCTACGCTTAGTTTTGCAGAAAATGGTTTTCCAAGATTGAATAGCAATTCTTTTGGAAATAATGGGCCTAAGGATTTTGCTAGTTTATTTAGAGGTTATGGAGGAAATCCTGAGATAGATTGGAACAATTTTTCAACTTTAATAGAGCTTTATAGTTTCATACGTGAAGATGAGGAGTTACTGAGCTATTTTGGGCTTAGTTTAAAGATCGAAGTTCCTAATATTGATTTTAATAAAAGTAATGTGCAATTTTTAATAGAAGATATTTTAGATAAGTATATACATACTTATGGTTGTGACTTTAATCTTGCAAATTTTTTAGAAATTATAGGGTTAAGAATTAATTTTGCATTTTTAGAAGAATTACCTATTACAATATATGTACCAATACTCTTTTTAAAATTTTATATCGAAAAATATCATTTAATGGATGGAATAAGTATTGAGAAGTTATCTGATCAGTTACATTTATGTAGAGCAGAAGCTAAATCTCATAATGTTTTAGTGCATGATTGTGTGTTAGCAGGAGCTACTCATGCCTTAGTTATAAAAAATTATTTTGTTAAGAATGAAAGTAAAGAAGCTTATGAATGTTTATCTTATAAAGATGCATATCCTAATACAATAATTCAAAATTTTTTTAGTGCATTAAGATTAGTTAATAACGATAAAACCGGCTATGCGCAGATATTCTCAGAATCCGAAAATTGGACATCTGGATTTAAGGAAAAATTACCAAATATACATGGTTGCAGTGTCAGAGAATTTCCCAATGAATTTGAATTAGATCGTTATTGGTTATATCAAAGTTTTCCTACTCTTGATCTAGAGCAGTTAGAGAAAGTTAAATATTTTTATGGAAAATTAGCAAATAATAATCATAAAAGTATTCCAATAGCTTTAAAACGATTAAATAGTTGCCTGCTTAGACATGACGAGGAAGATAGGGTATTAGATGCCACGATTGCTTTAGAAGTTTTACTTTCAGACGATGGTAATACTGAAATGACCCATAAATTAGCATTGCGCATTGCAGCGTTATCAAAATTAGATAAGGAATGTAAAGAAATACCTAAGGAAATTTTTAGTAAAGTAAAAAAAATCTATTCCTATAGATCGGGCATCGTTCATGGAACTAAAGATTTAACAAAAACTAGGACTATTAAAATTCCAGAGAGTGTTGAATTAAAAACGGTAGATGTTGCTATTAATATTTTAAAAATGGTTTTACGAGTTCTGCTATCCAACGATAAATATTTGGATGCTAAAAAAATTGATGAGGAATTATTGTTGGGTAGTTAAGTCTAATATTGATTTTTATATTATAGCTGTACTTAAAAAGTAAGATGTACGATCAATATTCGACAATTCTTCTGATGTTTTTATTTGACCCATACAACCTCAAAAGCTTGTCTATACTCTGTTCACCATTTCTAAAACACATGAAGAACAAAAATGGTAACTGCTGGCGAAAAACCTGGAACAGGCTTCTATTTTTGTGTTCAATGCGGACACCGCGCTTATTTAGAAATTGGTACAGACCGTTTACCCCCGTGTACCAAATGCCTTGGCCATCAATTTAACAACAAGATTGCCTACGTTGCACACTGCGAACAGTTATCACTGTTTTGAATCAAGCCCTGTCATTAGATAGGGCTTTTTATTTGTTGGAAGAAGTGTTTTGGATAAGCTAAAAATGGATGCCATGACTCAAATGCATCTCAGCTTAAACGAATGCACTTATGATTCAGCGCTCTAAAGACAACAATATAAGCTACTGACAGCACTTTCATGACTAAATTTTATTTAGCTTAGCTATTTTTGAAATACATCATTTTTTACATTTATGACGCCATCATTTGTCAAAATGATCAATAGACATCCATCATAAAATGCATATACTAGGGATACCATTTTCTAAACATATGGAGAACAAAAATGGTTACTGCTGGCGAAAAACCTGGAACAGGCTTCTATTTTTGTGTTCAATGCGGACACCGCGTCTACTTAGAAATTGGTACAGATCGTTTACCCCCGTGTACCAAATGCCAAGGCAATCAATTTAACAATAAGAATGCCTAAGCCAAAGATTTAACAGTTACCCACTGTTTTAAAGAAAAGCCCTATCACCCGATAGGGCTTTTTGCTAAGTTATAAGAAAAGATAAAAACATCCCAACTTAGGCCACACAGGAAAAGCACATGGAAACCATATTAGGACTTTGTATCGGCATTGGCTTAAGTGCTGCCTGTGGCTTTCGTGTCTTTGTCCCACTCTTGGTCATGAGTATTGCATCTATTCTGGGATGGTTCGAACCCATGCAAGGTTTTGAATGGTTAAACATGCCATCGGTATGCATCGCCTTAGCCATTGCAACCGTCTGTGAAATCGCAGCCTATTACATACCATGGGTCGACAATGCTTTAGACACCATTGCAACGCCAGCCGCGATGGTCGCAGGAACACTCACCACTATGGCGGTCAGCAGTGGGGAAATGTCGCAGTTTGCCAGTTGGGCCGCGGCAATCATTGTCGGTGGCGGTACAGCAGGT
The DNA here is from genome assembly GCF_003231195.1 of Acinetobacter sp. WCHAc060042. Taxonomy (NCBI): domain Bacteria; kingdom Pseudomonadati; phylum Pseudomonadota; class Gammaproteobacteria; order Moraxellales; family Moraxellaceae; genus Acinetobacter; species Acinetobacter sp. WCHAc060042. The sequence continues at coordinate 151,869 of NZ_QKVN01000001.1, read as the reverse complement.
GCTGTGCAAATGAGTACGGTTGCCGTTCGAGGGGTTTCAACCGCGACGACAGGCGGGGTTGCCAACCCACTGGTGTCTACCGTGGAATGGGTGGGTGCCGTTTTACTGTCCGTGCTGTCATTACTGGTTCCTGTTTTAGTGGTGATTGTAGGCATTATTTTGGCGATCTGGGCCATACGTTGGTTTAAACGCAAAAAACAACAAAGTATCAGCACACACTTATAGTCTCGGGCATTTTCTTATAGCGTTGCTGGGTCTCTAAATTTTAAAAATAGAGTGGCTAATTTTTCGGTTATGTGGACGTTAGTCCTTTTAGCTTGATATGACTTAGGGCTCAGTTTCATCTTTAAAATAATGATTGATTTTCATACGCTATCCGTTTAATTTTATAAATACATACTTTTTGTATGGTTTTGTTTGTAGTTGAACTTTATAAAAATTATTTGGGGGAGCTGTAAATGATAAAATTTATTGTAAATGAACAGCCTAGTGAAAAAGGTGTACATCATATTCATAATGCATCCTTAGGCTGCGAAGACTTACCCAGCTCGGAGGATCAAATTCTGATTGGTTATTTTGCCAATTATGAGCTGGCTTATAAACGGGCAAGAATGAACTGGCCCAGAGAAAAAGTTGAAGGTTGTGACAAGTGCTGTTTCGGGTGAGAAGCATCAAAAAGCTTTGCAAGTCGCAAAGCTTTTTTTGTTTTAGGCGGTATTTGAAATTCAGATAAAGCTTATACCCCAGCTTTAGCTTTAAGCCGTAAATTAATGAAAATACATCTCTTAAATTGTTTGTTTATGCTGATCATAGAATATCAACAGTCTGTACGTTCTATTCAAGCTTATAATGCTGATGGATAAAAAGTCAGGTCTGATGTTTTCTCATAATTTTAAGGATATTTATGCCTAAGTCTTTCATGGTGGTTTTGCTTGGTGTGATTGCATTGATGAGTTCATCTTCATTGGTTTATGCAGATACCACTTTGAGTACAGCAGAAAAACAGCTAAAAAAAGACAGCATTCGTTATAAGGCCTATATTCCTACGAGCTATACCTTATTTGAAGCTATTCAAGGAGACTTAAACAAGGATGGCTTAAAAGATGTGGTTTTAATCGTCAAAGCTACGGATCCGAAACAATGGATCACCGATGAATACCGAGGAAAACTAGACCGCAACCGCCGTGGTGTGGTTGTGCTGTTGAATGTGAAAGGGCACTACCAAAAAGTCGTTCAGAATTTGTCTCTATTTTCCTCGGAAAATGAAGATGGTGGTGTGTACTTTGCCCCTGAGTTGGTGCCCTCTATCGAAAAAGGCTTGTTAAAACTGCATTATGCACATGGTCGTTATGGATATTGGGCCTACCAGTTTCGTTTAGAGGGGCGTGATATGCGCCTGATTGGTTATGACAGTTCAGATAATTTTGGCCCCTATGTGAACAGTGAAACCAGTGTTAATTTTCTTACCGCGAAGAAGCTCGTCAGAGAAAACATCAATAAAGACCTTGATAGCGACCCTAAATTTAAAGAAATATGGAGCAAGGTGAATATTGCTCCGATGTATTTGAGCAAAATTCAGGACATCGACGATCTTAGTTTTGAGTAGCCTTGGCGTGGTTTTTGCTAAGTTAATTTTAATGAATATGCTTTGATATATTGTGTGAGCATGATGAAAAGATATAGGGGAGATGATGGAAAATAAAGAAATGGCGTTGATTGAAAATGAGAAACCGAAACTGAGTACAGTTGCGCATCTCATGGCAGGTTGGCCTTTATTTTTAGTGATCATTGGGGGTGCAATCGGCGGAGCCTTAGCTGTGGTTGCGTATGTAATTAACCGAAAAATCTATCTGTCTCAGCTTAGTAATTTGCAGAAAGTTTTAGCGAACTTACTCTGTGGTATGTCCGCGATCAGTTTGTGGTGGTTTATTGCAACGTGGCTGCAAGGCTATATGGGGACTTAATGTTTTGAGCAGTTTAATGCCAAGAAACCGAATAAGACTGAACGTATGCAATGAAATAGAATAAAAAACTGCTGATGTGTGTAAATTTCCTTTGTTTTTTTGAATTTTTGGAAATTTTTTTCATCCTATGACGAAATAAGCAAATCTTAGGAATTTTATTTCGTATCATTTTGCCTAATATAACGTTCAAGGGCACAGGAATCGAAAAGAGTAGTTTGCGACTCGTTATCTATCAGATCAGCGTCGTACTTACCCACAAGGTCTCGATTCAGCTTAGGACGCTATAGATTATCCATTTATAGGCAAAAGTTTAGAACTTACCCAGTTTTAATCGTTGAAGTTATCTCCTGATCCCAAAAAATCATAAAGTTTTATTTCTTAAATATTTTTATCCCCTTTTTTTCAAATTATCTCAAAATATTACACTGAATCAGTAGTGTGTGAGCATTGTAATGTTTCACAAATGCCTATCTAAAAACGTCTAATTCATAACACAGAAAAGCATAAGCTTCTGCTATAACTATTTATGAAAAGTCGGATACGCATGGAATAACAATGAAAATATATGTCACCAGCATCATGGTCGATAGCCAAGAAAAAGCCTGTCAGTTTTATACAGAAAAACTCGGTTTTAAAGTGAAACATGATGTACCTGTGGGGGATTATCGTTGGCTGACCTTGGTTTCACCCGAAAGTCCAGAGGGCGTTGAACTGCTACTGGAACCTGATGCACATCCCGCAGCACAGCCGTTTAAAACCGCACTCAAGGCAGATCTGATTCCCTATACTTCTTTTCAAGTGGATGACCTTGATATGGAATATGAGCGCCTGAAAAAATTAGGGGTACATTTTACCGTAGCTCCCACGCGAGCAGGCACAGTCAAGGTAGCGGTGTTTGATGATACTTGTGGCAATCTTATTCAATTGATGCAAATGTTCAAAAGTAATGAATGAGTAAGATATCTGCCTTTGAAGAAATAAAATCCTAAGAAAAGTGCTTTTATGTGCGAAAAAAATCATAAATTTGGTTCATTTGGGAAAATATTTTTTATATGAATAATAATCTAGGATTTTTTTCCAAAAACAGCCAAAAAGACTTTATCTTCGGGAAACAATCCCGTCCTTGGATTGTTAAATTATATCTCAAGGGTGTGACGGGATCGAAAAGAGTAGCATGCTACCAGTGGCGCAAAACGCGTGAGTAGTACTTACCCAAAAGGTCTTGATTCGGCTTAGGACGCTATAAATCAAAAGTTTATAGGCTATAAGATCATCACTTACAAAGTTATGATAGTTGAAGTAAACAACATGTTTTCCCAGACACCCTAAAAAATTTCTCCAATGAATAAACAGCAAAACAAAAATAAAATTCTAGATTTCTAACAAAGTTTAAGAAATCCTGCTGTTTCAGTTCCTCATGGATCATTTCATTCTTAAGCCTCTTATTCAGTACTGACCGATCAACTATGATTTACAGGGCGAAAAACCAATAGCCGAGAGAGTTTTCTATATTGGTGAGATGATTGACAGTAGAAACACAGCTTGTTATTTTTCGCGCTCGCTTTTCTATGCTGTTATTTTCATGGCTTTAAATGACAACTTTATTTATGCACCTCCCCAAGAAGACTTGGTGATCGTTTATGAAGACGATGATTTGGTGGTGATTGAAAAGCCTGCGGGTTTGTTGTCGGTGCCAGGACGTTTACCAGAACACCAAGACAGTGCCTACTTACGGGTTTTAGCGCAGTATCCACATGCCAAAATTACCCATCGTTTAGATATGGCGACCTCGGGGATTTTAATGTTTGCCAAGCACCGCGATGCCGAAGTTGCGGTCAGTAAAATGTTCCAAGCTCGCACGGTGGATAAACACTATATTGCTTTAGTTCAAGGCCAGTTAGATGCTGAAGGCAGTGTTGACGTACCGTTGATTACCGACTGGGAAAACCGACCACGGCAGATTGTGCACTTCGAACTGGGCAAACCTGCAAAAACGCTTTATCAAGCCCTTAGTTATGACATTGAGACCGATATTACACGGGTTTTACTGACCCCGATTACAGGGCGTTCGCATCAGCTTCGTGTGCATATGCAATATATCGGGCATCCTATTACAGGGGACAAGCTCTATCATCCTGAACCGACAAGGAGTCCTTTAAAGCGTATGGCTCTACATGCCAGCTTTTTAGCCTTTAAACAGCCTTTAACAGGGGAGACTGTTACTATTCATGGGAACGTACCTTTTTAACCAAGACACATTTTTTAAGAAAAACGAGAAATACTTAAAATTTGGGATATAAAATTGCCCAAAACACAGCTAAGTTAGAGTGTAAAAGAGCCTCCTTAATGTATAGCGAATATGTCCATTTAAAGTGTCAGGTTATGTGCTTCTTCTTTGGATCAGGTATTGCTGAGTAATTTGAGATGGGCTGAGAGTACGTTTGTCTGTTATAAGGCTCGCCGTTCAATTTACAAGCTATCTAATAGATGAGCCTCAAAAAATAAAAATGACTTTCCCTTTGGGAGATAGGCTATGTTTTATCTACTTGCTGTCATGATTGCATTACTCAGTACGATTATTTTTTGGCAACTCAGGCGCAGTCTCGCTCACAAAAAGCAGATTGAAATTTTAGAATGTAATTTAGAGCGCAGTCGAAATACCTTAGAGGCTTACGAACAACAACAGCATGAATTACAACATCGACTGACGAGTTTAAGAATTGAAGTGGGAACACTCAGACAACGTGAACAAGCGCTAAGTCATTATCAAGAAATCATTGATGTCGAACATTATGTGATTGAACGGCTGAGCCAAGTGGAGTTGTTTGCAGAAACGGTTAAATTTGACGCCGAACAGATGCTCAATCAATGTCGACAACGGATTGAAAAAGTAAATCACTTCTTATCGGAATACGAGCTCAAAGCCAAAGAAACCATCATGCAACGGGCAAAGGAAAAGTTAGGCGCATTTTTTCACATGGCAGAAGAACGAGAGCAGTTGGCTGAAATTTCTAAAGCATTAAACAATAAAATTGAAACACACAGCCACATTTACCAACTGCCTTCAGAGCAGTTATTAGATGAACTCATCGAAGGCTATGGGAAAACGGATGCGGCCAATCATTTACTCAAAGTCCGTCAGCAGGTGATTCGTGCTGTAGAACATAATCAAGTGGTCACTTGTGCATTTTTGGATGAGCATCGGCATTTATCCGCCATCGCACTGCTTTCTCAGTTATTTAACAGCAAAGCAGACTTTTATTTACAACGCGTTGCTCAAGACAATCTCGGTTTGCTACTTCAAGCACTGCGCGATGACTTTACTTTAATTAATCACTATGGTGCTGTCTTTGGTCATGCCCGTATTATGGATCATTATCTTGCGCTACGGTTAGAAGAGTTGAAATTTACAGCTTTATTGAACAGTTTAAAAACGGGGGATGTGCAAGGACAAAGCCACATTGTGCTTGAACATCGAGTTGTACAATAAAGTTGAAAATAGATAGAAAAAGAAAGTGTAAAAATTGGCAGAAAAAATCAGATCCACCTGCTAAAAAATGAGCAAATTATGCTATGTTGAAGTCACTATTTTGTCACTTGCCAACGTTATATTGGCTCAAAAGATAACAAGGACATTCGCATGACACGTGATTTTGAATTATATCCAGATGATGACAACGGAAATGTACTTTGGCAAATGGCTGAGGATGGTGATGATCTGTCAGAGCCGCATGAAATAGAATATTCGATTGCCTTTCAAGATCAGTCGCAAGCTGAAAAGTGTGCACTGTATTTACTACAAGAAGAACAAAAAATTACCTTATTTGTCGATGAGGACAATGATGTTTCCGAATGGATCATTACCATTTATGTCTATATGGAACCTGAGTATTCTGACATTGTCGACTTAGAACAGTGGTTTACCAAAATTGCAGAGCAGTTTGGTGGTGAATACGATGGTTGGGGCTGTATGGCGTATGTCTATGATGATGAAGAAGATGACGACGAAAACTATGAGCAAGGCCAAGCTTAGGTCAGCACTAAATTAAAAGCATGTTGAAAAACATGCTTTTTTATTTGCTCTATATTTACGCACAATAACGCTACAGTTTCTAATTTCTAGCGTTTTAAACTAAACATGAATATTTGAAAAGAACGAGAAAAATGATGTCAAATAGTGTTCAGTTACACCGCGTATTTAGTGCACCTGTCGAGCGTGTCTATCGTGCTTTTACCCATGCAGATGCTTTAGTAAAATGGATGGCACCGCATGGTTTCACGGCTCATGTGGAGCAGTTTGATGTACGCGAGGGTGGTCAATATCGTATGTTTTTTACCAACTTTAGTACAGGCATGCAGCATTCATTTCATGGTACCTATCATGAAATCATTGAAAATAACTTATTACGCTATACCGATGAATTTGATGTACCTGAACTGGCAGGTAAAATTGAAGTCCGTGTAGAGTTTAAAGAGGTCCCTGTAGGAACAGAAGTCCATATCACACAGTCTGGTTTACCAGAAGTGATTCCTGTCGATGGCTGTTATCTGGGGTGGCAAGAGTCATTGCAACTCTTGGCTTTTTTAGTGAATCCAGACATTCCCGATGAATAATACTTCGTCATCGTTGAACAATTGAATAAGTTGCACAAAAGAATAAAAAGGAGTTTTGCATGCCAATACGCATGAAGCGGATTTATGCACCTGTTGAAGCCGAAGATGGTAAGCGTGTTTTGGTTGATCGGCTATGGCCACGAGGAGTCTCAAAGCTTGAAGCCCAAATAGATCTGTGGTCAAAAAACTTAACCCCGTCCAATGAGCTGCGGAAATGGTATCACCAAGACATGGTGGCACACTGGGATGAGTTTAAGGTCCGTTATATGAAAGAACTGGAAGCACATCCCAGCGAGTTGAATGACTTACGGCAACTGGCATTGCAAGAGCAGATCACGTTACTTACCGCAGCTAAAGAAGAACAGCATAACCATGTGGTGATTTTGAAGCAGTGCTTGGAGCAAAAATAAGCTTAGGATGAGTGTTCTACGGGTAAAATTTACTTTAATCATGCATCAACGTTGTTTCTACAGAAGCAAAACCAAAGCCATAAAATAAATACGTGATTCACATTGTTTTAGCCTGAATAATGCTATATTGGCGCTTTGAGCAATGCGAATTGCTTATTTTTTATTTTTGAGGTTTTTATGTCTTTACCCAACTGCCCAAAGTGCCAGTCCGAATATACTTATGAAGATGGTGATTTGCTGATCTGCCCTGAATGTTCAAACGAATGGAAAGAGGGGGAATCTACCGAAGAAGTGGTGGCAATTAAAGATGCCAATGGCAACTTACTCGCTGATGGTGATACAGTAACGGTAATTAAAGATTTAAAAATTAAAGGTTCGTCGTCTGTGGTAAAAGTCGGAACTAAAGTGAAAAATATTCGTTTGCTACCTGATGCTGCAGATGGTCATGATATTGATTGTAAGATTGACGGTGTTGGCGCGATGAAACTCAAGTCTGAGTATGTGAAAAAAGCCTAATGCGCTGAGTTTACAGTTAGCAATTAAAATGGAGTCAATAGGACTCCATTTTTTGTTTTAAACGATTTTGAAAGTAGATGAATTGTTTAAACAAGTGCACAGCATGTTATAAAGATAAAAAACTGTTGAAGAATACGTTATGCCTCATATCCACCTTGAGTACTCAGATAATATAGACACTCTCGAAGTTAAACCGATGTTGTTGGCTTTAAACCAAGCTTTGCTTGATGGTGAGTTTGTACAATCGGGCAATGAAGTGAAAAGTCGTGCCATCAAACAATCCGATTTTGTGATTGGGGTAGATGGAGACGCAGAAGCTTATTTACATGCCAAAGTCTCTTTACTTAGTGGTCGAGATGAAGCCACGCAATCTGCTATTTCCAAGCTCTTACTTAAAACATTGCAGCAAAATTTTAAAGTTCCGACCGATTTAGCTGTACAAATATGCGTAGAAATTATTGAAATGCCAAGAAATAGCTATAGTAAATTGGTGCTAAAAGCCTAAAGTAGTTTAAGGATAATCAACCGTTTCAGCCGAGTTGAGAAAATGCAGTGTTGGCATTTTGATGTTGTCATGCATTATTCATATAGCGCTGTTATTTTAAAAAAAATAAAGATGGGTAAGGCAATAAATGGCTTTTTTTTATAAAAGAAGTCATTTATATTTTATAAAATTGGATGGTTTTTTATTCAAATCTGATTTATTTATTATTGCTTTAAAATAACAAGAGGTGAGCTTATGTCAGGATGGTACGAACTCAGTCAGGCAAATGACGGTCAATATCGCTTTGTTTTGAAAGCGGGAAATGGAGAAGTCATTTTAACCAGTGAACTGTATAAAGCAAAAGCGTCAGCCCATAATGGAATTGAGTCAGTTCAGAAAAATAGTCCAGATGATGCGCGTTATGATCGCTTAGAAGCCAAAAATGGTAAGCCTTATTTTAACTTAAAGGCTGCCAACCATCAGATTATTGGAACCAGTCAGTTTTATGCTACGGAGCAGTCACGCGATAAAGGCATTGAGTCTGTAAAAAACAATGGTGCAAGCGCCACAATTAAAGATTTAACAGCTTAATTTGCTATTAAATTATTGATGGGTTTAAGAATTTAAAAAAATCGCGTGTTAGCTAAGGAAGGCGCACGCGTTTTTTTATGGGTATTTTATGCGCATTGTTGGAGCACTATGTGGATGTACGATTAATTGGAGATGAGCATGCGGGGCATGAGATTATCTTCAAACTCAAGCAGTGGGATGATGCCATTTGTAAAATGGATGTACAAAATATTATTCGTCTTTGCCAGAGTGATGTCAGTTTGTTTGATATTGGATTTGAGTTACAAGGCGTACAAGCCTATCAGGAACTATGGCGACGCTATGCACCATTTTTTCATGGTGAAGTGAAGGTTTTTAGGCGTAGCCTGAATATTTTTAGTCGTGATGGTTTGGCCTTTGTTCATTGTTATTCCAAACTTGATCATGCCAGTGGGGTGGCTACTCCAGAGATCCCTTGGTGCCGAACGACACTGTGTTTTCAAAAAACGGCTGGAGAGTGGTTGGTTGTACATCAACATATTTCAGTGCCTGTCGATTTTGAGACACAAATGTCGAAGCCGATCTACTTTCCTGATTGATGAAAAACTGAAAGGCAGAGGCTTTACAGGGGTTAATCAATTCATGTTCAGACTGTGTTTTAATGAATGAATGTAGCTTTGACCAACGGAAAGTGTATGGCATTCCACGATTTTTACCGACTAAGCTCTCATGCGGTCATCACCAATGCTGTAGGGCAGGTTTTATTACTGAAAGCCAATTATGCTGATCAGGCTTGGGGTTTACCAGGTGGTGCATTAGACATGGGTGAAACCATTCATCAAGCGTTACTGCGAGAGTGCCAAGAAGAACTCAGTTGTGAGGTCCAAATTGATTATTTATCGGGTGTGTATTTTCATGCGGCAGTGACTTCACATGCGTTTATTTTTAGATGCCATTTGGCTGCATCGACCGAGATTAAGCTGAGCGATGAACATACGGCCTATGCATGGTTTGATTTAGATCAACTGTCTAAAGTGCAACGGATTCGTGTTGAAGACTGTTTAAATTATACAGGTGCGGTACAGAGCCGAAGTTTTTAAGCACAGGGTTAATATTCCACGCAAGCGGAGTGAAGTCATATGTTGAATAAAACGTTAGGAACACTAAGCCATTCACTCTTGGGCGCTGTTTTGATCAGCACCTTAACTCAACTGGCTTATGCAGATACGGGGAGTTACTTTATACATAAGGACTGGGAACTTGCCTGTGATAATACGGGTATGTGCCGTGCGGCAGGCTATCAGAGTGATGCTCAGTTTGGTCAACCAGTATCTTTACTGATTTCTCGTCCCGCAGGTGCAGGCGGTGCAGTGCTTATCCAACTTCAGATAGAAGAAGACTTAGTGCAAAATATGGAGGCAAATCTGAGTGTTGGCGCTACTTCGTTGGGAAGAGCCACCTTTGATGCCCACAAAAGTACCGCAAAACTGTCCAGTGCTCAAAGTACGCAGTTGCTAAAGGCCTTGGTGGGTGCAGAAGATATTCGTCTCACGACCCAAGCACAGCAATGGCAAATTTCAACCGCAGGGGCAAATGCTGTTTTGCTCAAAATGGATGATATACAAAAGCGGGTAAATACACCGAATGCCATCTATCAAAAAGGCAATCAGTCTGAGCAAAATGTTTTACAACCCAAAGCCATCCCTAAAATTGGCATTACAGGATATCGACCTGCGGTTGCCAGCCACTTTGCCGTGGACAGTAAAAATGCCCATCAACTCTTTAAAAAGTTAAAAGCAAAAACAGATGAACAAGACTGTCCAAATCTCTATGAGGCGCGGTTTTTTGAGGATGATCGGGTTTCAGTCTATCCGCTGAATGCGGAACAAGTGGTGGTTCAAGTACCATGTTGGCGTGGGGCATACAATGAAGGTCTAGGCTACTGGGTCATGGACAAAGCTTTACAAAAAGTCCAGCAGCAAGTTACCACATCAGGCTCAAGTTTTAGTGAGGCGCAAATTTTCTCAGAACAAAAAGGGCGGGGCATTGCTGACTGTGGTATTCGTTCTGAGTGGGCTTGGAATGGACAGGCTTTTGTTCTCAGCTATCAGGCACAATCGCAGCAATGTAAAGGCTTTGCGGGTGGGGCATGGAACTTACCGACTTATGTGGCGATCGTTGCGCGAACGGATTAAGTCGCGCTTGTATTTAGTTTGAGAATAATGTCATCTAGTGGCTTAATACGTTTGACTTCATCCCATAAAGCTTTGGCTTCAGGATAATGTTTAGACATCATGCCCAACCATTGCTTATAACGTCCGACCATATTCATTTCTTTCTTATACCCGCCGTTTAAGAAACGGATTTGTAAGGTCAATAGCTCATTCCATGTCAGTAGAGGTGTATCAGTATTTTGACGAATACATTGGGTCAAATCGGGGGTAGTCACGGCACCACGTCCAATCATCAAATCTTCACAGCCAGACTCTAAGCGACACTGTTTCGCGTCTGCATTGTTCCAAATTTCACCATTGGCAATCACATTGATCTTTAAGGCTTCACGAATCGGGCGGAGTTGATCCCAAAAAGCGGGTGGGGTATAACCATCGGCTTTGGTCCGTGCATGCACGGTAACCCAAGCCGCACCTGCGTCTTCAATGGCATGAGCATTGTCCAACATAAAATGTCGGTCCATATAGCCTAAGCGCATTTTCGCAGAAACAGGAATGTGCGCAGGAACCGCATCACGTACTGCTTTGACCAGTTCATGCACCACTTCTGGCTCATCTAAAAGCACCGAGCCACCACGGTGACGGTTCACGGTTTTGGCTGGACAACCAAAGTTCATATCAATGGCGGGTGCACCGAGTTTCACAGCACGGATGGCATTGGCAGCCAACATTTCAGGATCATTACCTAAAAATTGAACATGCACGGGTGTTCCCGCTGCCGTTTTTCCGTCATGCAGTAATTCAGGGCAATACTGATGAAAAATATGATCAGGTAAAACCGAATTGGTCACACGGATAAACTCGGTCACACACCAGTCGAAGCTACCTACAGACGTGAGCACATCACGCATGATTGGGTCGGTTAAGCCTTCCATCGGTGCAAGGATGAGTTTCACAGCGGTGTCACCAGTCAAATAGAAAAACGGTGTTATACGCAAATCCGATCACGCTGTCCAGTCTAATGCGTTTGGGTTAAATCGAAATAGTTTTGAATCAGTGTCTCCTCGACAAAGGCATCATCATGTGAAACTAAAATAACCGCCCCTATAAAATCGCGAATAGCCTGTGCCAACAGTTGTCTTGAGTCGATGTCGAGATGATTTTCGGGTTCGTCTAGTAACAGTAAGTCCACAGGCTGTGCTGCGAGACTGATACACAGTAAGGCAACTTTGAGTTGTTCACCGCCACTGAGTAGTGAGATGGGAAGCAGAGCCTTATCTCGTCGAATTCGAAGTTGGCCCAATTGATTTCGACACTCTTCATCAGACAAAGACGGATTCAATAATTGTAAATTGTGTACCGCATTCAGTTTTGGATTCAGCAGACTAAAGTTTTGATCTAAATATAACGATGCTCCTCGCTTGAAAATCTCTCCCGATTGAATATGGCTATGATTTTGGATGGTACGAAGTAAAGTCGACTTACCTGAACCATTTTGGCCGCGCAGTTGGATTTTTTCTCCGCTATATAAAGCAAAAGAAATATGCGAGATAGAGAGTGTGGTTAAAACCACATCTTTTAAACGAAGAATTTCACCAGTTTGTTGAGGTTGAAAATGGAAATCAAACTTTTGTGACTTCATCTGTTCTAGCTGTTGCTGTTTGTTTTTGAGTTCGTCTTGCGCTTGTTCCTTTTGGCGAAGTTGTTGCTGCGCGACTCCCGATAGCGCTTGACTGGCACGTTCTTTTTTAAAGTCGAGCAGGATTTTGGCTTGAGAACCTGAGCTTCGTAATTTCTGCCCAGACTTTTGCCTTTTCTGGGCTTTCATGCGTTGTTCATGCTGTTGGACTTGTAATTGTTTAAGTTCGCGTTTCTCTTGCGAGATGTTGTGTAGTAACGCCTGCTGTTGTTGCTCTGCTTGTGACTGATACTCGGCATAGTTGCAACGGAAATGTTGCAAGCCAAAATCATTTAAAACATAGGTGTTGGGGATTTGATTTAACAATGTGCGGTCATGGCTAATGACTAAACAGCCCGCAGGATGTTGAAGGATTTTTTGGCTTAACCACACACGACTTTCATGATCTAAGTGATTACTGGGTTCATCAAGAAGTAAATAATGCTCAGTTTGTAAAAATAGGCGGCACAGTGCCAGTTTGGTTTTCTGACCTTCACTTAGTTGAGAAACCGAGCTGGATAGATCTGTAGGTAAGTTTGCACTTTTCAGTAATTTTAACCATTCAGAGGGTTGATGCCATGCATGTTCGACGCGGTCATAGTCTTCAAAGCTTGCGATAGATTGTTCAATACGCTGAAAACTTGCATGCAGGTCAGCAATATTAAGGGCTTCGGCAAGCGTACAGTTGCTTAAACGTTCGAGCTGGCTTAAGTGGGAAAATGGCATATGCCAAATCACTTCGCCACTCGCATAATTGGGTCTGTGCGCTTGAGCGAGTAAGGACATTAATATTGATTTGCCTTGACCATTACGTCCGATCAGGGCTGAACATTGGGCAGCGGGCAATTCAAAGTTTAAATGCTGAAAAAGTGCTTCATGAGTAAATTGAACGCTTAGGTTTTTTACGGTACAGGCCTGTTGGGTCATTGAAGACTCCTTTATACAGGACATACAAAATAAATTTTTATATAGAAATATAGAGTAGTAAATAAGTTTATTTTGCACGTCAGAAAACAAATAAATTAGATTTGACGGAAAATAAGACTTACTTCATTGGCATTACTCTAAGTAGAAGGTAGAAGAAGGGAGGCGTAATAGTTTTGTCAGTATAACAGGTGGGTGAAAAATAATCTATTTGCATTATTCTAATTATAAATTTAAGGATGATTTATCAATACTATTGGCTACAGGAGCTTCGTCATAGACGCATAAATCTTTCACAGACCGTGATTGATTGGGGGGAATTAGTCAATTATGGAGGGGATGAGTTTATCTACATTGTCATTGGCCAAAAGCATTGTGTTCTGTTTTAGTGTTATTGCGTATAGGCTCTATAATGTTAAATGGAATAAAATTTTGATCAAGTTTCTTTTATAATAAATGAAAATTTAGGATATTAAAAATAATGAAATTACTAAGCTTTATACTGTTATTTATTAGTAGCAGTTGTTTTGCTTTATCTGGTGACGAATTCGATCAACAGTATCGACATTTGAATGGTGAACTCAATAAAGCTGTAATTAATAATATGATCTATTCTAGAGATTATGATGATAAAGAGGTTCCACTTTCAGAACAATTGGAATCTAAAAGTAAGTGGTGTGATTTAACCAAAGCTAGAGTAAATTTATTGGATTTTGTGATTCAGAATTTCTCTGCTTATAAAGCATGGGTGAAGCAAAACAATCTTGATGATGATTCTAATTTGGATGATTTTAATAAGTTTCATAACAATCAGCAGAAATCATATATTGGCTGTCAGCTAAATCTGGAAGAATACCGATTAAAAATGTAATTAAATTATAAATACTAAGATGAGAGCTAGATGTTAATTTTAGAAAAACTAGAATTAACATCATCACTGTATACAGAATTTATTGCATAAGTTTTTATAAATCAATTAATTAAATTTTGATGGAAGCTCAGTTTGCCTAAGCTGGGCTTTTCTGTTGGGCCATTATGTTATACATCTACTTTTTGAGTAAAGTACTGTATCTTTAATAAAGCGAACTCAACGAAAAGACGTCATCGACCTAAAATCATTTCCAATACAAACTTAGATCCGATAAAACCGACAGCCAATAAAAAGAATCCAATTAAGGTAAAGCGAATCGCTTTTTGACCTCGCCAACCGAAACGGTAATGTCCGATGAGCAAAGCCCCATACACAAACCAAGAAATAATACTAAAAGCGGTCTTATGTGCCAGATGTTGGGCAAAAAAGTTGTCAATGGTAAAGAAACCAAACATCAACGCCACAGTCAGTAAAATAAAACCCGTTTTAATCAAGTCAAACAATAAAGATTCCATCGCTTGAAAAGAGGGCAGTAAGTTGACCCAAAAGCGTTTCTTTTGTTTGTTTTTTAACTCACGATCTTGGAACCATAAAATCACGGCTTGTATGGTCGCCATGAGGAGTACTGCATAGGCCGACAGCGATAAAATAATATGAATATCTAGGCCCAATGAGCGCTGTTCAATAAATTGAGTGGACTGACTAAAGGCAAAACCTAAAATAAGTCCTGTCGCGGCCACAGGGATGCCAATCAGGTTCAAAGCTAAAATTGGACGATAAGTACTATAAAGTAGACTGAGTAACAGCATGAGCCCCGATGTAAATGACATTAAGACGAAAACGTCATAATTCACTCCCATTGGCGTGAGCATGTCATGGTACAAAACGGTTGCATGTAACAATAGGCCTAAGCCTAAAATAATACCAATAAACCAATGGTTTGGATCACGTTTAGCCATTAATTTGATAAACAAATACCAAAAAGAGGTGGTATAGGCAACTAATGCTAAGATGGTATAAACCAAGGGCAGGCTAATCATGTCAAACCTTTTTCAGGATGATGAATATTCATTTATATAAATTCGGTGCGAACTACAGTATCCTATAGCATTCTATGCATAAATTTTCTATTTTAAGAAAGATTTTTTTGCAACTAGCAATTTTAAGCGGATTTTGCAATGTTTGATACCTTAACGGAACGACTCACGCAGAGTTTAAGAAATGTTACTGGCTCTGGGCAGCTAACCGAAGACAATATTAAAGATACCCTACGTGAAGTACGTATGGCACTTCTTGAAGCCGATGTTGCACTTCCTGTAACTCGTGAATTTATCGCGAAAGTTAAGGAAGAGGCGTTGGGTCAGGAAGTGATGACTCAATTATCGCCGGGCCAAGCATTTGTTAAAATCGTGCATGACGAATTAACAAAAATGATGGGCGAGGCCAATGAAAGCCTTGATCTTGCAGCAAAACCTCCTGTTGTGGTCCTACTTGCGGGCTTACAAGGTGCAGGTAAAACAACAACGGCTGCAAAACTAGCTCGCTTCTTACAAGAACGCCAAAAGAAAAAAGTAGCGATGGTGTCTGCCGACGTTTACCGTCCAGCAGCAATTAAACAGCTACAAACCGTTGCAGGTGAGGTCGGTGCGATTTTCTTTGAATCGAGTGCTGACGAAAAACCGATTACTATTGCAACGCGTGCAATTGAACAGGCCAAAATTCAGTTTGCGGATGTCTTGATTGTCGATACCGCAGGTCGTCTACACGTAGATGACGAAATGATGGACGAGATCAAAGAACTTCACGCGGCGATTAAGCCAACTGAAACTTTGTTCGTGGTCGATGCAATGACCGGTCAGGATGCGGCAAATACAGCCAAAGCCTTTAATGATGCATTACCATTAACGGGCGTGATTCTGACTAAAACTGATGGTGATGCACGTGGTGGTGCGGCGCTTTCAGTACGTGCCATCACAGGTAAGCCAATCAAATTCTTAGGTATGGGTGAAAAGCTCGATGCCTTAGAGCCATTCCATCCTGAACGTGTTGCACAGCGTATCTTAGGTATGGGTGACGTACTTTCTTTGGTCGAAGAGCTTGAACGTAAAGTCGACAAAGAAAAAGCCGAAAAAATGGCGAAAAAACTGCAAAAAGGTGGCAGCTTCAACTTTGAAGATATGCTAATGCAGTTTGAGCAAATGAATAAAATGGGCGGCATGATGGGCTTCTTGGATAAGCTACCTGGCATGAGTAATGCAGGGATCCAAGATGCGTTGGCACAAGCGAACCCTGAAAAGCAAGTGAAAAAGATGGAAGCGATTATCCAGTCGATGACCATCAAAGAACGTCGTAACCCAGACCTGATGAACCCAAGCCGTAAAAAGCGCATTGCAGCAGGCTGCGGTATGGATGTGGTTGAAGTCAATAAGTTGATTAAACAACATGCACAAATGGCGAAGATGATGAAGAAATTTGCTAATCCATCAGGCATGGCAAAAATGATGAAATCATTAGGTGGCTTGCAAAAGCAATTTGGTGGCGGTGGTGCGGGACCATTGTTCGGTGGAAATGACAAGAAAAAATAAGTCAGCTTTCACAATGAGATGAGTAAAAAAGGCGCGTATGCGCCTTTTTTACGTCTGTAATCTATGCAACAAGAGGATAGAGCTAGTTTCTTCAGTAACAAGGGGAATAACAAAAACGCACTGTTTATGGACTGAAAGTTGCGTAAAATTTATTCGTTTAAAACATTATAATAAGAAGCTAGAAAAATGAGTAAATCTAAACAACATATTTACATCGTGCATGGTTATCAGGGATCTCCCAATGATCATTGGTTTCCATGGCTAAGCCAAAAACTTACCCAGATAGATGCTCACTTGGCCGTTAAGCGTTTGGTATTGCCACATAGTAATACACCGAATTTTGAAGAGTGGCAGCAGGCTTTAGCTTTGCAAATGTCAACTTTGGATGAAAACACCATTATTGTTGCGCATAGTTTGGGGTGTTTGGCAACTTTACATTACTTGAGTATTCAACTGCGGGAACGTCGAATTAAAGCCATTTACTGTATTGCAGGATTTAAAGCCCCTTTGAAGGCTGTTCCTGAGCTAGATAGCTTTATTGCTCAAGCGAAGTTAGACAGTGGGGTGTTACATTCACATATTGCTTCGCGTGTGGTGATGTTTTCAAATAACGATCCTTTTGTTCCACCCCCTTTCGTTTTGACTTTTGGACACTTTTTAAGTGCTGAAGTTCAGGAGGTAAAACGTGCAGGACATTTTATGGGAGAGGATGGTTATATTGAGTTTGAGTTGTTACTTAATAATTTAAAGCCTTTATTACTGTCTCAGACTGCGATTTCGACTCAAAATTGATACTGAATATAATATTGCAAGCCTTTGAGTAATAAATCATTTTCAATGCAAGGTGCATAATGTTCCAAATAACGTGCAAATATAGGAGCATCGCCACCAGTTAAAATCAGTTGACGTGGGGACTGCTGTAAAACCTTTTCAATGGTACTGACGAGACCAAGTAAAATTCCATGATGCACGGCGTCGATGGTATTACGACCAGGCCCAAGTTGATCAAAAGCTGCATCTGGAATTTTAATACCTTTGGTGTTTTGAATGAGTGAATCACGTTGTAGGTAAAGATTTGGTAAAATATATCCACCTAAGTGTTGTAACCCATCAGCCAAGTCAATGGTCAGCGCTGTACCACAGCTAATGACACAATAGTTCTGCCTAGCATCGCGTGCTACAGCCAGTACTTGTAGCCAACGGTCAATTCCGAGCTGTTCAGGTTTTTCATAGCCACACTGTAGACCCGCATAGCTCGCCTGTACTTGGGCAAAGGTGATGGGTACATTTAAGCTTTTTAGAAGCTTGTTGATTCGGTCGTTATTTTTTTTGTCCTGAACCGAAGATACCCCAATCTGCTGAATATTTAAGTTTTTAAAATGTTGAATCAGTCCTAAAAGTAAGTCAGCAGGGGATTGTAAATGTAACTCAGCACCTTGTTCTATGATGCGATCTTCCTGCGTAATCCAATATTTCAGCCGCGTATTGCCAATATCTAACCATAGATTTTTCATGATAATCCTCGGTCTATTTAAATGACGGATGTTGGGCGCAAGCGGCCTTGGTAAAAGCATTCAACACCATTCGCGGTCTGAATTTGTACTGCACCATCATCTTGAATGCCTAAGAATATACCTTGAGATAGACCTTTCATATGCTCAAATTCAACCTGTTGCTGCATGAAGGCTGCATAATGGTTAAAACGTGAAGCTAAATTGGCACTATTATGAGAAAACCATAAGCCTGCTTGTTGAATGGCCAGATACAGTTCTGCCATTAAGTGAATTCGATTTGGTTGGGCTAAACCAAGCTGTTCAAGTGAACTGGTGGCTTGATCGAGCTGGGTATCTTCGACTTGATTGATATTGATGCCCACCCCAATGATCGCTTGGTGGCTCGATAGCGGTTCAACTAAAATTCCGCCCCATTTGCCTTGTGCACTATATAGGTCATTTGGCCATTTCACTTGCAAAGCTAAACCTTGTAAGCTCGGCATTTGTAAAATATTGAGCGCAACTTCTAAAGCCAAGCGCCCATCTATAGGTGCTTTGCTTTGTAACAATGTGCTTAAATAGATGTTTCCTTCTGGGGACACCCATTGTCGTTGGCGTTGTCCACGGCCGTGTGTTTGCCGTGTGCTACACACTAAAACACTCTGAATCCCTTTTTGTGCAATTTCTCGCACATCGTCATTGGTGGATGTGGTAACTGGTTTTAGCAATAAAACTTCAGGGAGTTGCTGTGCTTCAGCGAGAAGTTGTTGTAATTGGCGTGTCTCTAAATCCATATGAATCTGAGAAAAGTGGAAATGATCATGGAGTTAATCATATATTTGCTGATTGGTGCAATCGCTGGTTTTACTGCGGGGCTGTTTGGCGTTGGTGGCGGGCTGATTATTGTACCAATTTTATATGTGGTGTTTACTCATCTGAACTATGATCCCAGTGTCATTATGCATATGGCAGTGGGAACTTCGTTGGCCACAATTATTGTCACTTCAATGAGCTCCGTGAGTGCGCACCATAAACGGGGAGCAGTGTTGTGGTCGGTATTTCGTAATTTAGCTCCTGGGTTGGTTGTGGGGGCATTTTTAGGTGCAGGCATTGCTGACTATATGTCGGGACATGGCTTACAACTGCTCATTGGTTTCTTTGCTGTTTGGGTGGCCTACAAAATGTTTAGTGGCGCACATGTCGAGGTCGATCCATCGCGTCAGTTACCTTCAACAGGACGACAGTTATTTGCTGGAGCAGGTATTGGTGTGGCTTCTGCGATTTTTGGCATTGGTGGTGGAAGTTTGACAGTGCCGTACTTAAACCGGCACGGGGTCGTTATGCAAAAAGCAGTGGCGACATCTGCAGCTTGTGGCTTACCTATTGCAGTAGCTGGTGCTTTGGATTTTATGTGGTTTGGTCATCGAGCTGAGGTCAATGTACCGAATACCATTGGTTATATTCATGTCTACGCCTTTTTCGGGATTGCGATGATGAGCTTCATTACTGCGAAGTTTGGTGCGAAAGTGGCGCATCTTTTATCGCCTGCAATGTTGAAAAAGTGTTTTGCGGGGTTATTAATTGTCGTTGGGCTATATTTTATTTATCAAGGTTTTAGTTCTTAAATAAGCGCGAAAATCTTGTCTAGCTTGATTTTCATTGGCATTATAGACGGTAAAATTGTCTGACAATGACATGGTGTTTACCGTTTAATCTCAGGTAAAACTTAAAAATAGGTCACTAAAGACCATGGATTGCATCTTATAAAAACAAGTTAGGAACAGTATGCAAGCACATGATACAGAGAGTTTGTCCGAACAAATTGCCAAGCACATCAGTGAACAAATTATTCGCGGTGAGTTGGTTGAAGGTGAGCGAATACAAGAATTACGTATTGCCGCAGAACTGGATGTGAGTCGCGGTTCTGTGCGTGAAGCTTTGTTATTGCTTGAACGTACCCATCTGATTGAAATTTATCCGCGCCGTGGCGCGATTGTCTCAGAAATGTCAGCCCAACAAGTGCGCGCATTGTTTGATACCAGTAGCCTGCTTTTGGGGCAAATTGTGCAACGTATTGCGGAGACATGGCGTAGCTATGAAGCGGAACGTTTGCAATTGTTATTGGATGAATTGAGCAACCAGTTGAAACAAGGCAGTATCGAAAAATTTTATGATTTAATTTTTGAAGGATTGGCACGTCAGCATGAAATGGTGGGCAATCCTTATCTGATGAAGTTCTATCAAGAGCTATTACCCTCGATACGTCGAAGCTATTTTTTAACCTTAAATACTTCACGTAGAGAGTTACAAGAATCTTATGATTTATTTAAACTAGTGACTGATGCGGTTTTAATCAGAAAATCACAACAAGCTACTTTATTTATGGAAGATTTTTGTCGACACTTACGTAACTTGGTGTTGGAATCTCTGACCCGAATGAAACAAATTGAACTTGCGTGGGCGAGACGCTCACGACGTTAGTCAGGACATTATGCGTTTAAGCAGTTTAAAACTTTCCGGCTTCAAATCTTTTGCCGACAGTACTACATTACACTTTAAAGATAGCCGTACCGCTGTGGTTGGGCCGAATGGTTGTGGTAAATCCAATGTAATCGACGCGATCCGTTGGGTCATGGGTGAATCCAGTGCACGTCAGTTGCGTGGTGGCAGTATGCAGGATGTCATTTTTACAGGCACGGCAAAGCGCAAGCCGGTTAGTGTCGCAAGTGTAGAACTACGTTTTGACAACACCTATGGCAAGTTAGGTGGCAGTTATAATGCCTATACTGAACTGGCAGTTAAGCGTCAGGTCAACCGAGATGGTAAGTCTGAATACTTTTTAAATGGCACCAAATGTCGTCGTCGGGATATTACCGATATATTCTTGGGCACAGGTTTAGGGCCACGTTCTTATTCGATTATTGAACAGGGCATGATCAACCGTTTGGTCGATGCAAAACCTGAAGAAATGCGGGTTTTTATTGAGGAAGCCGCAGGAGTTTCACGTTATCAAGCACGTCGCCGTGAAACTTTATTGCATTTGGATCACACCACGCAAAACTTATCGCGTTTAGAAGATATTGCCTCTGAGTTAAGATCACAGTTAAAAACTTTAAAACGGCAGGCTGAAACCGCGATTCAGTACAAAACACTGGAAAGTCAAATTCGCACCATTAAAGTCGAAGTTTTATCTTTTCAATGCGAACAAAGCAGTCGTTTACAACAAGAATATACGCTACACATGAATGATTTGGGCGATCAGTTCAAGTTAGTCCGTTCAGAGTTAACCACTTTAGAGCATGATTTGACTTCAACCAGTGAGCTATTTCAACGCCTGATTCAGCAGTCCACGCCTCTACAGAGTGAGTGGCAACAGGCAGAGAAAAAGCTGGCTGAGTTGAAAATGACTTTGGAACAAAAGCAGAGCCTGTTCCAGCAAAATACGACGACTTTGGCACAGCTTGAACAGCAGAAGACGCAAACCAAAGAACGTATGCAGTTGATCGAGTTGCAACTGGAAAGTTTGCACGAACAAAATGAGCTTCATACCGAACAGTTACAACAGCAAGAAAGTCAAAACCAACAGCAAAGCCAAGGCTTAACGGATTTAAAAGCACAGCAGCAACAATTGCTTCAACAGTTTGAACAAGTCAAAAGTTTGGTTGAAAAGCAACAGCAACAAAAAACGCAAATGTTGGCGCAAAGTGAACAGTTGGCCAAAAACATTTTACGTTTTGAACAACAAAAGCAAATTTTAGAGCAGCAAGCGGCGCAAATTCAAAACCAAAGCCAGTTGGATGCGATAGACCAATTGTTGCATGCCAAGCAAGACGCTGAGGCACAGCAGTTACAACGTGAGCAAAGTATCATTGAGGTGCAGTTACAGCTGGATGATTTGCGTATTCAGCACCAAGCTGCTCAAACTGAGTTAAATCAGCACAGGGCAGATATACAGGTCTTAAGTGCAGAACAGAAACATCTAAAGCAGCTATTGGTCAAAGTCAGCGCCTTAAAAAATAGTGATCATCCACAGTTGATGCACGTGCTGAAGCTTAAAGATGCGGCTAAAACCCATGCCACGCTGGTCGAGAAATTCTTAGCCAAATGGCTTTCAGCGCATTGTTTGGAAAATAGCGATGCATTTACCGATGCGGTTGCACGTCAGTTAACGCCTCAGCCACATGTTGAACTAATCGAAATTGCAGGTTGCGATAGCCTAGCCAGTTGGATTGAATCACCGCAGTCCTCTTTGTGGCAACAGGTGGGAGTGACCACGAACTTAAAACAAGCCCTCGCTTTGCAAAAGCAATTGAAAGATGGTCAGTCTCTTCTAAGTTTAGACGGTTATCATGTTGGCGTGGACTGGGTGATTGGTCTGGATTATGACGAAGCGAGCCAAGCTGGACAGGGGGCACTCAGTCATCGAATTCGTTTAGATGAAATTGAACAGAGTCTTGCTGAAAAAACAGGACTTCTGACTCAGCTTGAAACGAAAACCACAGAACTTCGTACTCAAGTTCAAGCAGTAGATGAGCAGTTAAAAGCGGATCAACAGCTATTGAAAAAAGAAGTTCAGGCAACCCAGCAGATTGACTTGAATATCGCCAAAGTACAAAGTACCAACCAAGCCTTTGAAGTGCAAAAACAACAATTGGCCAATCAACTGGCACAGTTAGACAGTCAACTCGAAGAAGATGCCATGCAAAAAGATGATTTGGAGATTGATCTGCATGCATTGAATATTAAGCTTGAGCAAAACTTGCCTAACTACAAAACTATGCAGTTCCAAGTGGAGTCTTTGACTGAGCAACTGGATGATAGCCAGCAGCAGGCACAGCAGGTTTGGCAAGCACTTGAAATGGTACGTCGTCAGGCAGTGCAAACCACACAGCAGATTGAACTGTTAGAAAAAGACCGTACTTTTTTAAAAGCACAGTATCAGCAAATTTTGTCGCAGATGGAACAGGCCAAAAAGTTTATTGACCCTGTACAACTGGAGCTACCTGCCTTAGAAAGCCAGTTTAGTGAACAAGCACAGATCACTGAAAAGCTACAAAAAACATGGTCTGAATGGCAAGTTGAGCTGAATGCGGTGCAAGAGCGTCAGCAGAGTTTGACCGAACAACGTCATCAGCATCAGCAACAAGATGAAAAGCTGAGAACTCAGTTAGAAGAAAAACGTTTGGCGTGGCAAGCTGCAAAGTCAGACTTACAACATTATTCTGAACAGCTGAAAGAGATGAATGTTGAAGCTATTGAGGGTTTGAACATTGAGATCAGTAGCCATCAACAAGTTCTAGAAAAAGCACAGCAGCAGTTTGAGAAATTGGGTGCAGTGAATTTGGCAGCTTCAGAAGAATATGAAGAAGTGTCTAAACGTTTTGAAGAATTGAGTCATCAAATTCAAGATTTGGAAAATACCGTTGAACAGTTGCGTGCTGCAATGAAAAGTATTGACCAAGAAACCCGCAAACTGTTTATGACTACTTTTGATCGGGTCAATGCTGAACTACAAGATTTGTTCCCGAAAGTGTTTAATGGTGGGGAGGCGAGTCTAACTTTAGAAGATGACTGGCAGTCTGGGGTAAAACTGATGGCCCGTCCACCGGGCAAACGCAACAGCTCATTGGCACTACTTTCAGGCGGAGAAAAAGCCCTGACAGCATTGGCCTTGGTGTTTGCGATTTTCCGTCTTAATCCATCGCCATTTTGTGTTTTGGATGAAGTTGATGCGCCTCTGGATGATGCAAACGTGGGAAGATTTTGTAATCTTGTAAAAGAGCTTTCTGAACAGGTGCAATTCATTTACATTACCCATAATAAACTCGCAATGACGATGGCGACCGACTTGTTAGGTGTTACGATGCCTGAACCGGGAACATCAAAATTAGTGACTGTAAATTTAGAACAGGCAAAAGAATACGGTTTAGTCGCGGAGGCCTAATAAGATGGAATACACAACAATTATTGGTATCGTCATAGCAGTGATTATTATGCTGCTTGGCATCAGAATGATTTTCCGAAAGCCGACAGATGCCGCACCATCGCTAGATTCGACTTTGCATATTGATGAAGATAGTCAAAAACCGATTATTCCACGTCATGTCCGTGACCAACTGCAAACGGTGGTCGTGGAACCTGCAGAGCGTAAAGAGCCGATTTTAAGTGATGCTCCAGTCGATGCAACAATAGCGGGAAAAGCTGAACCAAAGGCTTTAGATGCAGATAGTGTAGTCGAGAATACTGATGCTGAACCAAGTTTAGTGGCATCAGCTGACATAGAAAATAAAGCAGTAGACTCAGCCACTCCTGAAAATACTGCAACAGAATCAACGACTGAAAGTACAACCTCAGCGCTTGTCGATGACCAAGCGAGGGCCGATAAAACTGAATTTAGTTTAAATGCCAACGTCGAAAAAGCCGAAATTTCAGAGTTTGACGATGAAAGTAGTATTTTAGATGCACATTTGTATGAGCAAAAAATTGTTGATGATGAAAGTGCCTTAGCCACAGCAGAATCGTTTATTGCCCTGAATGTTTATCCTGAACGTCGCGCGTTGTCTGGTGAGAAAACCTTAAAAGTTTTAATGAAGTATGGCCTACGTTTTGGCGAAATGTCATGTTTCCATCGTTATAACGAAGATGGAACAAAGTTATTGTTCTCTGTGTTGCAAATTACCGATACAGGCATGGATGGTTTTGACTTGGAAAATCTATCGACCGATCCAATTAAAGGCTTGGCATTTTTCTTGGCCTTACCACACCGTGATGTCCAAAATGCCTTTGACACCATGGACAGTATTTCACGTTTGATCGCTCGTGAAATAGATGGAACGGTTTATGACCAAAATAATCAAGAGTTCACGCCCCAACTGCGTGAGCATTGGCGCCACTTGGCGATTGATTACCGTGCTGGACAAGCAATCGACGCTTAATCTGATTGAAAGGAACGATAACGATTTCTATAATAGACAGCAGAAATACAATTTTTAGGGCGGAACAAAGACCGCCCTTTTTTATGGTGAAATTATGACTCAAACTTCGACTGTCGTTGCGCAAATGCGTCAACTGATCCAAATTTTGGCACAGCATAATCATGCTTATTATGTGATGGATCAGCCGACCATTTTAGACAGTGAATATGATCAGCTTTTTCATCAATTGAAAGCTTTAGAAGAACAACACCCTGAGTGTATTCAGCCAGATAGCCCGATCAATAAAGTGGGTGCTAAACCTTTGGCGAAGTTTACGAGCGTGACTCATGTGGTACCGATGCTGTCCTTGGGTAATGTGTTTAATCAAGAAGAACTCTTTGCCTTTGCGCGCCGTGCAGAAGAACGTTTGCCGAATCAAACGATTCAATACGATGTCGAATTGAAGTTTGATGGTCTTGCCATTTCACTGTGGTATGAACAGGGTGTGTTAGTTCGTGGGGTGACGCGTGGTGATGGTGAGACAGGGGAAGACATTACCCAAAACGTCAAAACCATTCGTAACTTGCCGAAGGTGTTGAGCACAGATCAGGGCGAAGTACCTACATTACTAGAAGTTCGTGGCGAAGTTTTGATGCCTAAAGCTGGCTTTGAAAAGCTCAATGCAGAAAATGAAGCCAAAGGTGAAAAGACTTTTGCCAATCCACGAAATGCCGCAGCGGGAAGTCTACGTCAGTTAGACCCGAACATTGCGGCTGCACGTCCACTTGCATTTTATGCTTATGGTATTGCGCAGTGTGAACCCAATCATGGTCAAAGCACCATGTCGGAAAGTCTAGAGTGGTTGCAACAGTTTGGTTTTGCAGTCGGTGAGCGTCATTTTGTTTGCGATAGTATCCAAGAAGTTCAAGCTGTTTATGAGCAAATCAATGCGGAACGACCACAATTGAGTGTGGAAATTGATGGCATGGTGATTAAGGTCAACAGTCTCAAACAACAGCAACAGCTAGGCTTTTTAAGTCGAGAACCGCGTTGGGCAACGGCGTATAAATTCCCTGCGGTGGCTGCGCTTACCACGGTTGAACATATTGACTGGCAAGTGGGCCGTACAGGTACACTGACCCCTGTGGCGCGGTTGAATCCTGTTGCTGTGGGTGGTGTGACCGTTTCAAATGTCACCTTGCATAATATTGGGGAAATTCACCGCCTAGATGTGCGAATTGGCGATACTGTCAGTGTTTACCGTAGTGGTGATGTGATTCCCAAAGTAGAAAAAGTGTGGCCTGAGTTCCGCCCTGTTGATGCCACTGAAGTTGAACTCCCGAGCCAATGTCCCGTGTGTGAATCACCTGTGGTAATGCCCGAAGGTGAAGCTTTAGCACGTTGCTCTGGTGGTTTGTATTGTGCCGCACAGCGTATTGAGGCTATTCGCCACTTCGTATCCCGTAAAGCGCTTGATATTGAAGGTTTGGGAGATCGTTGGGTCGAATCACTGTTACATCTTGATTTGCTTAAAGATGTGGCTGATATTTATCACCTACATGAGCACCGAGAAAAGCTATTAACCATTGAAAAAATGGGTGAGAAGTCCGTTCAGAACTTGATTGATTCGATTGAAAATAGCAAGAAAACGACTTTGGCTGCATTTATTTATGCGCTGGGGATTCGTGGGGTAGGTGAAACCACAGCGCGTATGTTGGCCAATACTTTCCAAACTTTAGATGCGTTACGTGTCGCAGACATTGAAGCTTTAAAGAAAACTCCAGATGTGGGGGATATCACGGCGGAGTGGATTGTCGACTTTTTTCAAGCACCGCATAACCTTGAAGTTTTGGACCGATTATTGGCGGCAGGTATTCACTGGGACGCGCCTGTGACACCAAGTCGCCAACCTTTAAATGGTGAAAGTTGGGTCGTGACAGGGACACTCAGTACGATGGGCCGTGATGAAGCAACACAGCTCTTGCAAGCACTAGGTGCACGTGTCAGTGGTAGTGTGTCGAGTAAAACCAAGTGTGTCGTTGCAGGTGAAAAAGCTGGTTCAAAGCTGGATAAAGCGGAGAAGCTTGGGATTGCTGTGATCAATGAAGCTGAGTTTATTCAACTAATGAAAGATTATGGTCAGTTAGAGGCTTAGATTTTTGATTTGGATCAAAAATATACTGTCTAGATAACTCCGTTCAGTTAAAGTATGACTAAAATGACTTTTAATGATGAGGGATTCATGGCGGTGTCTTACATATTCGCATCAAATGCTTGAAGTTCGTATGTTACTTTGGATTAGCCCAAAGTAACCAAAGGCATGAGTCATCAGCAAAACTCGTTCATTGCTATCAATGAGTAAAATTGTCGCAGAAACATTTTTTTCTCATGTAGTGTTGTCTCGAACAGTTGCTGATGACATTTCGTGTATCCCATACCTTCATTAATTTAGAAAAAGCATAGTGCTTGTCAGCTATGACGTTGACGAGCACTATGCTTTTTATTTATTTTCAAGGAATATATTGCTTGATTACACCGTCATCGAGCAATTGTTGAAAGTGCTCAACGAGACTCTCTTTGACATCTCGGTACTTTAAGCCCAATTCTTTTTGGCTCTTGTTCGCATCAAAATAAATTGGATAACCCATATTCAACTCAACAAACTCGCGGCTAAAGCCAATGAATGGACCAATCACCTTAAAGGCTGCTTTGGGCAGTTCATTTCGTGGAAATGGAAATTTCCAACCAAAATGAGCTTTAAGCAATTGACCGATTTCAAGCAGACTTAAAGTTCCACCACTGACGATGTAACGACCTGTTGCTTCTGGGTTGAATGCTGCTTGTAAGTGCGCTTCAGCAACATCTTGAACATCGACCACACCATTCCACATGGGTGGGACACCTGCTAAAGTCAAGCCATTGGTAAACTGTTGTAAGACCTCAATCGAACCGGACTGTGTATTTGGTGTCAATGAACGACCAAAGACCAACGCAGGGTTAATGCAGACCAACTGCCAACGATCTTGTGCCTCAGCCATTGCCCAAGCTTTACGCTCAGCCATCACTTTAGAATATGGATAAGGCTGATGGGTCTCAGAACTACTGGTGTTCCAGTGACTTTCATCAAAAGTATTATGGTCCGTTTTTAAAATATCAATCGCATCACCATAGGTCGATGCAATACTCGAAGTAACAATGACACGTTTAACGGACTCGGTTTCATTGACGGTGTTTAAGACATTTTCTGTACCCAAAACAGCAGGTTCAATGATGTCTTTCACTGCATCTTTATAGTTGGTGACGACGAAAGGAGAGGCCATATGAAAGACAATTTCACAACCTTGCATCGCTTCTTTAAAGGAATTGGGTTCGAGTAAATTGGCTTTAAATAGTTTCAGTGTTCCTGCACTGCTTTCTGCAATTTGAGATAAATGTGCGAAGCTTTGGGTTTTGTTCAGGTCACGTACAGTGGCATGAACGGTATAACCTTGGGCTAATAATTTTTGAATCACCCAACTGGCAATATAACCCGATGCACCTGTGACCAGTACAGGCGCTTGTGTTGCTAAATTTGTCATAGATCAACCGTTGTTGTTTTAAGTATAGGCTTAGTGTAAACGTGAATGCAGGGAAAGTCTTTGCTTCAGTACCGAACTGATGACTGACTTATTCGTTATTTTACGATAGTTCATTCAATTTAATTCAATATATATAGGGTTTATTGAAAAAGTCCTAAATTTATATTTTAGATCAAATAAATAAGTCAAACGAGAAAATTCAATTAATAATTATTTACATTGTGTATATAATAATCATTATCATTTAGTTTAAGCGTTATTTCAAATGAAAACCTTTTCAAAAAAAATTCTTGCAAGTTCTGTTGGTATTTTAATGATGGGAGGTGGCTGTTTTCAGCTTGCCTTTGCTGAGGAAGAGGTTTCGATTTTACCTGCCTTAAAATCAGAAGCGCAGGCACAACAACAAAACTATGCAGATGGTAAGTTAGCCAAAGAAGCTAAGTTAGGCGCCTTGGGTAATAAGTCTGTCATTGATACCCCTTTTAGTGTCACGACATATACTGCAAAAACAATTTCTGATAATCAAGCTGCGACGGTTTCTGAAGTTCTTAAAAATGATCCAAGTATTCGTGAAACGACCAATTCAGGTCATTTAAATGAAAACATTCAGATCCGTGGTTTTTCTGTAGGTTTTGAAGACTACAACATTAATGGTCTATATGGCATGGCGCCAACTGGACGTATTCCAACAGATATTATTGATTCAGTCACTGTACTTAAAGGTCCTAATGCTTTAGTGGCGGGCATGGCACCAGCTGGGAGTGTTGGTGGTGTGGTCATGGCGCAAACAAAGCGCGCTAATCAAGATCTGACACGTGTAAGTGCAAGCTATGAAGACGATGGTTACTATAAATCAGGCTTTGATGTTGCAAGACGTTTAGGTAATAACAAGGAATTTGGTGTACGTGTTGGTGGCTCTTATGGGCAAGGTGAACATATCATTGATGGGATGGATGATACAAATTCAACAGGGGTCGTGGCACTTGACTATACAACGGATAAGTTAAAACTAAACTTTGACGCTTATGCGGTACGAGATAAGCGTGATAATGGTTCACCTGTTATGGTAAGTATGGGTACAATCAAACAGGTTATTGCGGCTCCGAGTGGGGATAGTAATTTCTTCCCAAACATTCACGGTGAGCAAAGTAGTCAATACTTAGGAGTATCAGGCGAATATAAATTTAGCCCTGATTTAAAAGTATTTGGGGGAGCAGGATATACAGAAAAAGAATATTCTGGACATATTTTTGGCACACGGATGATTGTACAAAATGCGACTACAGGTGCCGCAAGTTCACAGTATTATCGAGTGGGTTATCAAGAACATGCTGTCGCAGCTAATCTTGGGCTAGAAGGTAAGTTTGATACAGGTGCCATCCAACATACACTTGGCTTACGCGCAGATTATCTGACACGTAATTATTGGCAACATTCAGCAGCAACATCAAATGCGTTTAATACTAACCTTTATAACCCAATTGTAGATGCATCTGAACAAATGCCTACGTCATATCCAACTATTGTACCTTATGCCGATAACCGCTATGTCAGCTATACATTAACTGATCAAATGTCGATGTTAGACGATAAATTACAAGTCATTTTAGGTGCTCGGTACCAAGATATTGACACGAAAAATTTATATAAAAAGACGAAATATTCATCAGATAAACTTTCCCCAAGCTTAGGTCTCGTCGTTAAACCATTTGGTGAGGACCTATCTTTCTATGCAAGTTATGTCGAAGGACTATCTGAAGGGGTAACAGTTTCAGATATTACCTATCCAACTGCAACAAATAAGGGGGAGACATTAGCCCCTTATCAAACCAAGCAATATGAACTAGGGACTAAATACCAAGTGGGTTCTTGGCTCAATACTTTAGCGCTTTACCAAATTGAAAAGCCTGAGGTTTATCAGGACACAGTAACTAAGGCTGTTAAAGATGATGCTGAGACACGGTCTCGTGGTATCGAGTTTTCAACAGCGGGACAGCTAACAGAAGATTTAAGTTTGATGGCGAACTTAGCTTATATTGATGCTGAATATGTTAAATCGGGGACAGCATCTCAAGTAGGTAATACTGTAATTGGTACGCCTGATTTTACTGCTGGTCTGGGTATGGACTATAAAATTCCTGTCGTTGACGGCTTGAGTGTAAATGCTCGTGCATCTTATGTGAGTGAACAATACTTAAATACGGATAATAGTTTAGAGTTGCCTGATTATACGATTTTGGATTTGGGGGCTAAATATGCGACAAAAATTGGTGGTGTAAATACAACATTTAGAGCTAATGTAAATAACTTAACCGATGAAAAATATTGGTCAGGAGTCTTTGGTAGTAACTATGCCATTTTAGGTGCTGGTCGTACCTATAAACTTGGTGTCACTTTCGATTTCTAATTTTTGAGATTAGCCCATTGCGATGCAGTGGGCTTTTTTATGTCTGAATGCTGCCTCATTTAAGTTGAAAGCAATGATTAAATTTCTCGGTTTACTCCTGTGCTGTAGTGGTTGTGTCCTGCTGTATTTGACCCATGCTAATCAAACTGTACTCAAGCAGGCTGTGGCGAAAAAGTACCGCTGGGTCGGGCTTACAGGTCTTGTTTTGGCATTGGTTCTTTTACTGTCGGTATTACCAAAACTGGTAGCAGTGTTGATGTGGTTACTGATTCCATTGGTGTTGTGGTCAGCACTACCATTTCTTCCTTTATTACATGGGGCTTTGACGCATGACGTTGCTACGCGATCAAAAGATACAACCTGACTGGTGGACGAAAAGCTTTGCGGGTGCAGTTCTTGGACTTAGTCTAGCTTTCGCTTTAGCTACATTAATTACGATGTGGGGACTTCAATCTGAGCATCGTGGCCTTGCGCCGCAGTTAGGGATGTGGTCGATTCCGTGGATTTGGTTACCACTCTTTTTCGTGGCCTATTTTATTCCACGTGGTTGGCAGTCTATTGTAATTTATATGTTTTTCAATGTCGTGGTTTACGCACTCGTGTTTTGGCTTAGAGGGGAATAGGGTATGAAGGTACGTACAGATATTCTCCGACTTGCCAAAGAGTTGCATACATGGGTCGGGATTTGCGCGGGTATTCTCTTGTTCATCTGCTTTTTTGCAGGTGGGCTAAGTATGTTCCAGCATGATTTGAGTAAGTGGGCAACACCACCACAACAAAGTTTACATACGGTTGAATTGCATCAGTATAATGACTTGGTATCCCAGGTGCAGCAGCGCTATCCTGAAGCGCAAAAAAGCTTTCAGATCAATTTAAACTCTAAAGAGTTTCATCATGCCCCGATCCAGTGGCAACCTGCGCAAAGTCAAGCGCATGATGATCATGACTTTGATACCGATCAAAGTGCAATGTTGGCGACACTGAAACCAGATGGCAGTTTACAGGTTGAACAGGAAAACCTATCCAGACTGGGTTGGTTGATTGAACAACTACATGAAACAGCAGGCATTCCTGGCATGCTTGGGCACCATACACTCGGTGTTTATGTCATGGGTGTGGTATCCGTCTTATATTTTTTGGCGTTGATGACAGGTTTGATTGTTCTCTTGCCAACGTTGGTCAAAGACTATTTTGCGATACGGCAAGGCAAGAACAAAAAACGCTTTTGGCTTGATGCACACAATGTGATTGGCATTACCAGTTTACCGTTTCATATTTTGATTAGTGTAACGGTGATTGTTTTTGCATTTCATGATCTCTTTTATGATGGTTTAGGGCAACTGGTCGCAAAAGGCAAGCCATTGTTTGAGCGTCCTGCTGCGGTGCAGATTGTAGAACCAGTCCCTCCATTGGATGTTGAAAAAATACTCTTGCAGGTACAGCAACAAGCACAGGGCTATGAGGTTTCGTCTGTAAGTTTTAACAATCTCGACCAGCCCGCGAAGGCATCCGCCCGTGTGAGTTTATACAGCCCTGACCAGATGTTACGCGGTGACAACTTCGATGTGATGTTTTTCAATCCTTATCAGCCCGCACCTTATAGTACGGCCAATTTAAATACCCAGAGTTCAGCTCTAGATCAACTGATTCGATCTATGTTCAGTTTGCACTTTGGCAACTATGGCGGAGATTTTACTCGGTGGTTGTATTTGGCTTTGGGGATGGGGGGGGCATTTTTATTTTATTCAGGCAATATTCTATGGATTGAATCGCGTGTAAAGCGACAAAAAAATCCGAATTTAGCACCACCTGCACAGCGCAAGGATGTGCAATTCATTGCAAACTTAACCATAGGGTCATGTTTAGGAACAGTCCTTGGCATTTTTATGAGTATGTTGATTGGGCGTTGGGCTTATGTCCTCAGTCCTGAACTACACAGCATCAATGCATGGTTTATGTATATCTATTATGCAATTTTTATCTTTAGCCTCATTCTTAGTTTTGTACTTGGTGCTGCAAGGGCTTTGCCTACATTGTTACTCTTTATTGCAGTGACTTTATTGCTGTTGCCTTTAACCTCAATGCTTGCTTTGCTGTTGCCCGAGATTGGTTTATGGTCATCTTTTTCCTATTTATGGTGGATTGATGTATTTTCCATTCTTTTTGCGGGGCTATTTTTACGGTTTTATCGTCAAGCACAAGCGCGTGTACAGTCCGCAGAAGTAGGTTCAATTTGGTCTGTTGCTTCATCCAAGTGAGTCTTTTTCAATGTGTTTGATGGTTGAAATAAGAAGCATTTTTAATGGTTACAAAATAAAGCAGAGGACTATTTAAGCTGAAAAAGCCTTTGCAAAAGGGATGAAGTTTTGCAAAGGCTTATTTTATAACTATTATTTTGATAATTCATACTGCAAATGCGTATGTTTCTCATTTTAATTTTATAAAAATCATAAACTTACATAATTAAAATTTTGCAAAGTGAATTAAATGTGTCCATAATGGTTGCATTAAAGATTGGAGATTTTGAAATGCGTGGCAATCCTGAAGTCGTAGACTACTTAAATATGTTGATCGGTGGAGAATTGGCTGCACGCGATCAATATCTGATTCATTCACGTATGTATGAAGATTGGGGCTTAAGCAAAATCTTTGAACGTATTGATCATGAAATGCAAGAAGAAGCACAACATGCGGATGCGATTATTCGCCGGGTTTTGTTTTTGGAAGGCACACCGAATATGCAACGCGATGATGTTGAAATTGGTGAAGATGTGGTTTCATGCTTAAAAGCCGATTTAAAGCTCGAATATCATGTACGTGAAAAATTAGCGCAAGGCGTAAAATTGTGTGAAGAAAAGGGTGATTACATTACCCGTGACATGTTACGTCAACAAATGTCAGATACCGAAGAAGACCATACTTATTGGTTAGAAAAACAATTACGTTTAATCGAGTTGATTGGTCTACAAAACTATATTCAGTCGCAAATGTAAGAGATGCTAGCTACTTTATGTAAAGGTGGCATGTGTATTTACATACTGAGTAATCAAAAAGCCTTCGAATCAATGTTCGAGGGCTTTTTTATATGGGTTATTTTTTAGAGAACTTTTGAATATCTGCCAATACTTGTCCCGCATGGGTTTGGGTATTCACACTACTGTAGTGATAGACCACCGTACCTTGTGGGTCGATCAGAAAGGTTTCACGTTTCGCAATTTTAGCGATACCTAAGTTCCGTACGATGCCGAGCTGATTGGCCAGTTGATGATTGTTATCAGCCAAAATAGGGAAATTCAGCCCTAACTTTTTCGAAAATTTTTGATGTGACTGTACATCATCCAGACTTACGCCTAAAACCACGGCATTATTTTTGCTAAATTGTGGGTAGAGTGCTTTGAACTGATTGGCTTCTTGTGTACAACCTGGTGAGTCATCCTTCGGATAAAAATAGAGAACGACCCACTTGCCTTGATATTGTTTGAGCTCATGCCATTTGGCATTTTGATCTTGTAACTTAAAACTCGGAGCTGGCTTACCCACCCACTGCTTTTGCTCTGATGAAGCGCTTGAAAAAGCCGGTGCTGCATAAGTGGCACTACTGATGGCACAGAAACTACCCAGCGAAATTAAGCTAATCGTTGCCATTTGCATTATTTTCATGATGTAGGCTGTCCTGAAAAGTATTGACTTGATCTTAGCAAATTTTAAGGAGCTAAAGTGCTGATATTCTCAGATCCAACTCTGAACTTCTTCAGCTCGATTTAGTGCTTATTCAAAAGGCTTGCTTTGCAATGGAGTCTGAGGTTTCATACTGTTTGAAATTTACAGTTTTAGAGTCGGCATTGAATCAACGTATTTTACTCATCACAGGCTGGGGTGGTGGGACCAAGTTACTGCAACCTTTGGCTCATGCTTTGCAACACCAAGGGCATACGGTTGAGCTGATCAATATTTTTAATGGATTGGACGCACAGGTGTTGCAGCAACATGCTGAACAAGCCAAAGACTTTGATGTCTTGATCGGTTGGTCTTTGGGGGGGCAACTGGCGACTTTATTGGTTGAGGCTGTGGAAAAGCAGTATCAACAGCAAAAAGTATTAATCACTTTGGCTTCAAATCCGTGCTTTGTGGCGTATGAAAATTGGCAAACTGCAATGAGTCCAGCGACATTTCAAAGTTTTAAACAATCCTTCGAAGCAGATGCGATTGCAACATTAAAGAAATTTGGATTTATGGTGTGCCAAGGGACGGCAACCACCAAGCAAGATTTTTTGCAGTTGCAAAGTTTGATTCAGCCTCAGTCTTTAGATCTATTAAAACAGGGACTCAATTGTTTAGAGTATTTAAATACGGTTGAGATCTTACAAAATTATACGGGGCATCAACTCCATCTGTTGGCTAAACAAGATTTTTTAGTTAGCTACAAAGTTTTGGATAATTTAAAAGCTTTAGGTGCAAATTTTTTAGATGCGATGCTTTTAATGGGTTCACATGGACTTCCAGTTTTCCATGCCGATGAAGTAACTGACCAAATCTGCCAATATCTACAAAAATTGGATGAAACAATTCGCTGAGTGGTGAATATCGCAATTTCTTTTTGATGCGCGCAGGTTTAAGATCAGTCAAAATGAAATTTTGCTGTAACTGTAGTCGATATGGAGTTAAGGATGACTAAGATCAATGCCAAATTGGATGCTGAGTTGGATGACTTAGCATTTGATCGAGAACATATTTGGCACCCTTATACTTCGATGACCAATCCGCTTCCCACCTTTAAAGTCAAAAAAGCCTTCGCTTCAACCATTGAACTAGAGGATGGTCGTCAGTTGATTGATGGCATGTCTTCGTGGTGGTGTACCATACATGGCTATAATCATCCTGAACTGAATCAGGCTGTGACGGATCAACTGCAAAACATGTCGCATATTATGTTTGGTGGTTTTAGTCATGATCCCGCCATTCAACTGGGCAAATTACTGTTGCAAATTACCCCGCCAAGTTTAGATAAAATTTTCTATGCAGACTCAGGTTCTGTTGCAGTTGAAGTGGCGTTAAAGATGGCAGTTCAGTATTGGACGTCGCTTGGGAAACAAGGCAAAACCAATTTTGTCACCCCGCGTTCGGGCTACCACGGTGATACATGGAATGCGATGTCGGTCTGTGACCCTGTCACAGGGATGCATCAAATTTTTGGCTCAAGCTTACCCAACCGTATTTTTGTTCCTGCACCGCAAGTTGCCTTTGATGCAACGTGGGATCAAGAGGACATTCGGGAACTTGAAAATACCTTAGCAACACAGCATGAAAGTATCGCCGCGCTGATTATTGAGCCGATTGTTCAGGGTGCAGGCGGGATGCGTTTTTATCATCCTGAGTATTTACGACAGGCCAAATTGCTCTGCGAAAAATACGATGTTTTACTGATTTTTGATGAAATTGCGACGGGTTTTGGACGCACAGGGAAGCTCTTTGCTTGGGAGCATGCACAGGTCGAACCTGACATTATGTGTATGGGTAAAGGTTTGACAGGCGGTTATATGACTTTGTCTGCAACCTTAACCACAAAGCATATTGCTGAAACCATTAGTCGAGGCGAAGCGGGTGTGTTTATGCACGGCCCAACGTTTATGGCCAATCCCTTGGCGTGTGCGGTGGCGGCGAAAAGTACAGAACTCCTCATCTCACAAGATTGGCAAAGCAATATTCAACGCATCGAAACACAACTTCGTACCGCTTTGACCCCGTTGCAGTCACTTGAATATGTCCATGACGTTCGTGTACTGGGGGCCATCGGTGTGGTTGAGCTGACCTTTAATGTGGATATGAAGACCTTGCAACAGGAGTTTGTCCGCCGGGGTATTTGGGTACGGCCGTTTGGAAAACTGGTTTACGTGATGCCCCCTTATGTAATTACCCCACAAGAACTCAGAACCTTACTTGAGCAACTGGTTGAAGTGGTCATGCAGATGCAGGAGCCTGTTGTATGAAGCATACAGAACATTTTGCAGCACAACTGGATGTGCTTAAACAGCAAGGCAATTTGCGTCAGTTTACGCCCAATGTGCAGCAGGGACGGATGATTCGAATCCATGATCATGAGATGTTAAATTTGGCATCGAATGATTATCTAGGATTGGCCGCAAATATCGAATTACGAGAGCAGTTTTTCGATGAAACACCGAATGCTCAGCGCTGGATGAGTTCTGCTTCTTCACGTTTATTGACGGGTAATTTTCCTGAATATGAACAGTTCGAGGCCAGCCTAAGTCAGGCTTTTCATGGTCGAGCGGCTTTGGTATTCAACAGCGGCTATCACATGAATATTGGTATTTTACCTGCATTAGCAGATAGTAAAACCCTAATTCTGGCTGATAAATTAATCCATGCCAGCATGATTGATGGCATTCGTTTATCGACAGCGAAGCTGGTACGTTATCGCCATAATGACTTGGCGCATTTAACCCAACTTTTACAGAAGTATCATGCCGATGATGCTTTTGAGCGAATCATTGTTGTGACCGAGTCCATTTTTAGTATGGATGGTGATGAAACCGATTTGGCTGAACTGGTCCGCATCAAAAAACAGTTTGAAAAAGTCATGCTCTATGTCGATGAAGCACATGGTATTGGTGTGCGTGGTGAGCAAGGTTTGGGTTGTGCCGAGCAATACCAAGTGATTGATGAGATCGACTTTTTAGTTGGTGCTTTGGGTAAGGCTATGGCTTCAATTGGTGGTTATCTGATTTGTCATCCTGTAATTCGAGACTATCTCATCAATACTATGCGCCCACTGATTTTTAGTACGGCACAACCGCCAATCTGCATGGCGTGGAGTAACTTTATCTTGCAACAAGTTTTGCAGTTAAATAATTCACGTCAGCATTTACACAGTATCAGTCAGCGTTTACAGCAAGCAGTTCAGGCCAAAGGTTTTGCTTGTCCTTCAACGTCTCAAATTGTCCCTGTGATCATCGGTGATTCGAGCAAAACAGTGGAGAAGGCGAAAGCTTTGCAACAAGCAGGCTTTTATATTATGCCCGTACGACCACCGACAGTGCCGCAGCATAGTTCTAGGCTGCGTATATCCTTGACCGCTCAAGTTCGCCATACTGATTTAGATCAGTTGATTCAGTTGTTGTGAGTGAGTCGTGAAAAATTCAGAGATTGACAAATCCCAAGTCGCATTGCGCTTTGCTCAGGCAGGGCAAAGTTACACTGAGCATGCGATTGTGCAAAAGCAAATTGCACGACGGCTTTTTAATTTAATCCAACATTATGCCGCTAAAACGCAATTTGAGCGGGTGTTTGAAATTGGTTGTGGTTCAGGTAATTTAAGCCATTTATTGCTGAAAGATTTCCAAATTTCACACTATCTACTGAATGATTTATATCCAGAGGTACAACAACACTTTCAGGGCTATTCAAATATAGACTGGTTGTTCGGTGATATTGAACAGCTTGTTTTTCCAGCGCATTTAGACCTGATTGTATCGACCTCTGCGCTGCAGTGGATGACGGATCTTGCTGCTGTTTTCCAGAAAGCGAATGACAGTCTGCTTGCACAAGGGCTGTTTTGTTTTTCCACCTTTGGCGAGCGGAATTTGCAAGAGATTAAGACCTTAACGGGGCAAGGTTTAGCTTATGTAAACCTCGACCAACTACGGGAAAAATTACAAAACCAAGGTTTTGACGTTCTGCATTTGTCTGAACAGGTTGAGTACTTAGACTTTGCGACACCGAAACAGGTGCTGCAACATTTAAAAGCCACAGGTGTCACGGCAACGGCATCTAGCTTTCGTTGGACCAAGCACTCGCTCGAACGCTTTTATCAAGATTATCAACAATTTTCACAACTTGATACATCAGGTCAGATACATTATCGCCTGAGTTATCACCCTATTTATTGTATTGCACGGAGAATGCCATGACTGGATCAGTTTACTTTATCAGTGGAATCGATACAGGCATTGGGAAAACCTATACCACGGGCTATTTAGCCAAGCTTTGGAATGAGCAAGGCCAAAAAACCATTACTCAAAAGTTAGTACAAACGGGCAATGTTGATGTTTCTGAAGACATTGAACAGCACCGTAAAATTATGGGTATGGGCTGGTTTCCTGAAGATGACAGTAGGCTGACCATGCCTGAAATTTTTAGTTATCCTGCATCGCCACATTTGGCGACTAAAATTGATGGTCGTGAGATTGATTTTGCAAAAATCGAGCGTGCTACTCAGCAGTTGGCTGAAAAGTATGAGGCGGTGTTATTAGAAGGTGCGGGTGGTTTGATGGTGCCTTTAACCACAGATTTGCTCAGCATTGACTATATTGCAGCCCAGCAACTGCCTGTAATTTTGGTCAGTTCGGGACGTTTGGGTAGTATTAATCATACTCTTTTAAGTTTAGAGGCACTGAAAAGTCGTGGTTTAGAGCTTTACGCTTTAGCCTATAACTTAAATGATGAATCTCAAGATGAGCTCATTTCTAAAGATACAGCGACCTATTTAAAAGCTTATTTGGCAACACATTTTCCGCAAGCGTTGTGGATGGATATCCCTGTGTTAAAGTCATCTATATAGTCATAAAAAATAAAAAACCGCTGACCTTAAACGTGGTCAGCGGTTTTTTATGATGCTTTTATTTATTGATTACTTACAACTCCAATTTTTTTCACATCAAGGCGTTGAGCTGCCGCCATAACCATCGCAATGTATTTGTATTCCGTTGCGCGATCAGCTTTTAGCTTAATTTGGTCTTGATCTGTTTTATGTGCGACCGTTTGTAGTAGTGTTTCTAAGGCTTGCTTCGACTCAACAGGTTGTTCATTCCAAAACATTTTGCCTTGAGCATCTAGACGTAATTCTACAATCTCAGGTGGTTTTTCCTGAGTCGGTGGTGGCGTACCATTGGGTAGATTGATATTAATGGCATTGTTTGGTAGTGGGATTGTGATAATGAACATAATCAACAACACCAACATGACATCAATCAGGGGAGTCATGTTGACATCGAGCATCACATCTTCATCATCTTGATTGGAACCAACATTCATACCCATAGCTGAATCCTTCTTTGATTAAGGTGAAGAGGGCGGTGTGGTGACAAAGGCGATTTTGCCAATACCCGCTTGTTGTGTGGTTGTAATGACTTGGTCAATCGCATCGTATGGCGTCAGTTGATCACCACGAATGTGAACATCAGGTTGCGGTCTTTTTTGTGCCTCCGCCTGTAACCGAGAGAGTAGAGTTGCTTTATCTGCTATGTAGTTTTCATTCCAAAAAATATCCCCATTTTTGTTCACAGCAAGTTGAATATTTTCAGGTTTGGTTTCATAGGGCACATTCTTTTCTTCAGGCAAATTGACTGGTACGGTATGAATCGCAACAGGTACAGTGATGAGGAAAATAATCAGTAAAACCAACATAATATCAACCAATGGTGTGGTATTAATGGTTCCGATTACATCATCATCGCTGTCATTTGAATTAACCGTCATTCCCATGGTTGATTCCTCATTTTTTATTTCATATCACGGTTAATCGGGTTATTAGTACTGATTTCACCACTTAATAGCACTGCATGTAAATCTGAACCAAAGGTACGAACTTCTTCCATTACAGCTTTATTACGACGGGTTAACCAGTTGTAGCCAAGCACAGCGGGAACCGCTACAGCTAAACCAATTGCAGTCATAATTAAAGCTTCACCTACAGGACCTGCAACTTTATCAATAGAGGCTTGACCTGATACGCCAATGGCCGTTAACGCATGATAAATGCCCCAAACCGTACCAAATAAACCTACGAAAGGTGCGGTTGAGCCTACGGTTGCAAGAAATGCCAGTCCGCCACTTAAATGGCTTTGAATTTTGTCGATAGCGCGTTGAATTGAGATGGTGACCCATGTATTAAAGTCGATCCGTTCTAATAACGTGCCTCCGTGGTTTTTTGTCGACTTAATACCTTTCTCTGCAATAAAGCGATACACGCTTGCATCGTCTAAACCTTCAGTTGCACTGTCTAAAGACGTGGCTTCCCAGAAGTTTTTTTCAGCATGCTGGCCTTGTTTACGAATTTTTCCTTGTTGTAAGCATTTGGTGATGATGATGTACCATGTACCAATCGACATAATCACCAAAATAAAAAGGGTCACTTTTGCAACGAGATCCCCTTCTTTCCACATGGCCTCTAAGCCATAAGGGTTATGTGTTTTTTCTACAGTTGAAGATGCTTGTTCAGGTAGTGGTGGGGGAACATGAACAGCAGCTTTATCAATGTTGGCAATTTCTGTTGTAACTGCTGTTGCTTGTGCTTTAGTTTCTTCGGCAAATGTTGTTTGTAACGGAAGTAATGCACTCATTCCAAGCAAGCTTGCTGCGGTAAAATTCTTTAAATTTTTCATTGTGTAACTCCTTATTTCATCTAGATTTTCTTTCAATTATTCGAGGACAAACTCGTATGGAATGTCGAACCAAGCACTTTGTGGTACGCCATCTTTCATTGCGGGTTTAAATGTGCATAAGCTATACGCTTTCGTTGCAGCACGGTCTAAAGTACGGTCACCTGTTGAACGCTTCACTTTGACTTCTTGCGCCTTACCATTGGTATCGACAAAGACCGAAATCAGGACGGTGCCAGAAATGCCACTCATCTCTGCTTCGCGTGGATAGCTTGGAGCTTTGCATCCAGCTTCTCCTTCCGATACTCCACGTGTAACTCCTGCAGGTTTCGGTGTTGGAGTAGGTGCAACGGCTACTGGTGCGGGTGCGGATTCTGGGCTAGGAGACGGGGATACAGCAGTTGGAGTGGGTGTGCTTACAGTCGGTTTAGACACTGGTGTAGAAACTGTTTTTTGTACAGGCACGACTTTTTCAACTGGTTTTGGATCAGGCTGCTGCGCTACTTTTTCCACCATTTTAGGGGGCTCTGGCGGAATTTCTTTAGGTGGCTCTGGCTCAGGTGGCTTGATGTCTTGCAGAATGACTAATTCAACAGGTGCTGTTGAGGGTTTGATGATGTCTTTTGCTAAGCCTGCCATTAGCACTAAGCCAACAAGGATATGTAAGAAAATTACGACGCCAATACCAGTCAGTTTCTTGGCGGAGTTTTTTTCTAAATCTTCAAACTTTGTGCCCATAGTTACTCCTGAAATTCGAGCTAAATTTGCTGTTTAAATCGTGAACATCACGTTGAAAAGAGCAGTCTGTGTTTAGCCAAAATTGAGAATGAGAAAACATCACCACAGATTGAGTGTTTCAACCTGTGGTGTATGTCTGATTAGAACTTGTACGTACCTCTTAAGTAGAAAGTACGTCCTGTCGGATCGCTGTAACGAGGGTCATAGCCGTATTGGAAGTTATCTAGAACGTTAGATGCTGCAGGCTCTTCATCAAATAAGTTTTTAATTCCACCTGTAAGCTCTAAGTTTTTGAAACCTTTATAGGTGCCTGCAATGTTGTAGAGGGTATAGTCTGAAACTTTGTGGTTATCATAGCCTTCTTCGCCTGTTGCATTCTGGTCATGGTAACCGCGGAAGAATTGTTGTTCAAAGACCAGTTTCCAGTCTTCATAGCTCCAGTTAATGTTTGCTGTGTGTTTCCAACGCAGTACAGCAGGGTCATCATACGTTCCGACTTTGCCTTCCCATGCACCACCTTTTTCTTCTTGTTTGTCATATTTGATGATATATGTACCATCAATCCCGAAACCAAACCGTCCTGTAGCTGTCATAGGTGTAAGGTAGTTTAAGGAAAGATCGACACCTTCTGTTTTGATCCCCCCCATATTTACCAGTGTTGTATTAACATATTGGATACGACCTTCTGAATCACGAACAAAACGATCTGCGTACTTTGTTGGATTTTGGAAAATCATGGCATCACTAATGGTGTCAATTAAGCCATCAATTTCGATATTGTAATAGTCAGCTGTAAAGACAAGGTTTTTGATTGGTTCAAAAACGAAACCTGCTGTTATTGTGGTTGATTCTTCGGGTTGTAAGTCTGCTGATCCGCCTTGCATGCGCTTAAATTGAGTATTACATTCTGTTTTGTATTGCGTTGGCGTTGAGTCGATACCATTTGGGCAAAGTACAGGGTCATTGTATTTAGCACCTGTGTAGGTTTGGCTTTGTGGTGCATTAATTTCATATAAGCTTGGCGCGCGGA
Organism: Acinetobacter sp. WCHAc060042; assembly: GCF_003231195.1. Taxonomy (NCBI): domain Bacteria; kingdom Pseudomonadati; phylum Pseudomonadota; class Gammaproteobacteria; order Moraxellales; family Moraxellaceae; genus Acinetobacter; species Acinetobacter sp. WCHAc060042. The sequence goes on along the minus strand of NZ_QKVN01000001.1, from coordinate 108,546 downwards.
AGCCTGTACTGTAGGTGCTTCGGAACATTAATTGTTTTAATGGTTCCCAACGTAAACCTACTTTTGGATTGAAGGTGTCGCCAAAGTCGCTGTAGTCATCGTAACGGGCAGCAAGTTGCGCTTCTAAGGTGGAAGTAATGGGAATTTGTAGTTCAGAGAAAACAGCTGTAATGTCACGATCACCTTTACTGACGGGTTTATCTGGGTCAATACCACTGCCTGGGACTAGTCGTACAAGATCTGAGTTTACAGTCGCTTCCCAATCTTGAGTGGTAAAGCTCCCTCCAAAGGCAAAGCCGACATCACCTGCAGGAAGGGTGAAAATAGGACGGCTGATCGTAAAGTCAAATGTAGTTGAATCTAAAGTTGCCTCATTGGTCGTACCGCTGACTTCTAATGAACTCCAAGCATTTGCATCTGCCGAAGCACCAAAGGGATTAATGGTGCCGTTGTCCAGACCCTCTTGAAGTTTGTTTCTATTTAAGTAGCCACTTACAAAACTATCACTTGCTTTACCGTGAGCATAGGTCACACCGCTGTCGATGTTCCAGCCATAAGCTTCGCCTTCAATACCCGCAAAAATACGATGCGATTCATTGGTTGACTTAGAAACACGATTACCTGCTTGTGAGCGGAGGTAGAGTTGTAACGGATCACCACTTAAGCCATTAACCGCAGGAGTAATACCTTCTCCTGGGTAGTATTGGCTACTTTTCGGAATAGTTACAGATCGGCTATACACATCGGGTGCAATCGAAGTTGTGACTTCATTTTTTGCATATACATATTCTGCAATCGCGTTGAATTGATCACTCAACTTAAATGTCGCTCGTCCAAGCGCAGATAGGTCTTCTGTTTCTGGTTGAATTGCAATCAGGGCTTGGGTGTTTAAAAAGCATAAGCCACCATCTGCAACGACATTGGGTGTGTTATTACAGTTGGCATTGCCATAAGGATTGGCTTGTATGCTACTGGTTGGGTCATAAAAGTTGGCTGGAAAGCCGTTAGCAGAGCTCCCATCAATCCCTAGTTCTGGTAAAAGTCCTCCACGGCGACTGACTTTTCGGTCTTTGGCCATAATTTCTTTAGACTTCTGGTAACTGACAGCGCCATAAACGTTAAAGCCTTGTTCATCTAAATCGCCATAGCCACCAAAGATAGAGACATCGTATTCTTCTCCGCCTTTTTCTTCTGGCTTAAGTGCGCCACCACTGATACCAAAGCCTTCATATTGTTTTTTTGTGATGAAGTTAATCACCCCTGCAATTGCATCTGCACCATAGACCGCAGAGGCACCATCGCGAAGGACTTCAATTCGCTCTACCATTGCCAGTGGAATGGTATTTAAGTTGGTTTCGGATGTACTAAATGGGCTATAGGCTAAGCGACGACCATTTAACAAGACTAAAGTTTTGTCTGAGCCTAGACCACGTAAATTTGCAGTTGAGCCAGAAGTATTACTTGCACCTACGTTTTGAGCCGTACTGTAACCGGCTTGGTTTGCACTAATTTTGGTTAATGCTTCTTCGGCTGTTGTAACACCTTGTTGAGCAAGTTCTTCAACTTTAATGACGGTAATGGGTGAAGAACTTTGAGCTGCGACCCCTTTGATAGAGGAACCTGTGACAGTCACTTTGGCAACTTTTTTAGTTGGTTCTGCTGAGACTGAGCTTTCTGTTTCTTCTGCATGAGCTAAAGACAAACACATCATACTTAAAGTTAGGGTACTTAGTTTAAGTATTGATTTGCTGATGGTTGGGGTCCCCATAGATCGAACAAGTTTGTTTTTTTGCATCGTAAATTCAACCCTTCTTTTTCTATATTTAGCGGTATTGCTGTGCAGGGGGATTGCAAGGCAAATGCCAACTTTTTGTGATATGCAAAAGACTGTGAATTAAGTTATTGGAATATATTGTTTTATTTTATGTTTTGTTATCTTTTATGTAATTTTTCTCCATATTTTGATTAATTGTGGATTTTAAATGGCAAAAAATTACTTATAAATAGATTAAAAAATAGTCATAAAATGATTATTCATATAATAAATGATCTAAAATGAGTCGTCTTTTTTTGAATTTTTAATAAATAATTCAAAAAATAATCCTATCGCGTATTTTATTTTAAGTAAATTAAAACAGTGTCTTATGTATAAAAATAGGCTTTTTATTCTAACTTGTAATGTTCATATTTGAATCATTGGTGTATTAAATCTGTGCAACAGTTTATGTAAAGTGAATATTTAAAAATGGCTACTAATTGGCAAAATGTATCTTGGTGTTTTTGGCGCAATTTTTATAACTAATTAATAAGCATGTATTTTTCCTGCAAAATGTTAAATTAGAATCATAAAAAAATAAGCGTGGCATGATATTCGCTTTATCGCTGTGGTGAATAGATGTCCATGGTTGTTTTTTATTTTTAAAAACTAAAATTTAATTTATAAAACATGGGCTTGTGTTTATTTTTTTTGTTGGTGTGATGTTGGGAGAAAGAACACTGACAAATTGACCATGCTTTGCATGAGATAACATGGCTTAAAAAATATGTGTATAGGTACGGACTTGAATTCAAAAAATTTTAAGGTTGCTGCTTTATCCCTTGTGATAGGTTTCGGTGTTTCCGCTTATGCAAAGTCACCTGCGGATCCAAATAAAATATTAAATATTGCCTATGAAGCCCCCGATGATGGTTTTGATACGGTTAAAACTTATAATTTCTATAGTGGTAGTATTGCCCAAGCCATTTTTGAACCGCTTTTAAAATACGATTATTTGGCGCGTCCTGCTCAATTGGTTCCAAATACCGCAGTGTCGATGCCAAAAATTGAGCAAGAGGGCAAAGTCTATACCTTTAAAATTCAGCCCAAGATTTATTTCAGTGATGACACGGCATTCAAAGCAAAGCCCCGGGAATTGGTTGCGCAGGATTATATTTATTCCATGATGCGGATTATGGACCCGAAAAATCGCTCGCCGACTTATTCATTTATTGAAGGCAAGATTGTCGGTGGAGATGCTGCTGTTGCCCAAGCCAAGAAAACAGGTCAGTTTAATTATGATGCTACAATTTCTGGCCTAAAGGCGATTGATAAATACACACTACAAATCACATTAACCCGTCCAGACTATAACTTTCCCTATATCTTGGCTTATGCCACATTTGGCGGAACAGCAAGGGAAGTAGTGGAGTTTTATGGGGATCGAATTGCGCAGCATCCAGTGGGGACAGGACCTTATCAGTTGAGTAAATATGTACCGCGGAGTCGTATTGAGCTGGTGGCTAACCCGAAATACCGTGGTTTTATTTGGAACTTTAAACCTACAGGTTCGAGTTGGGACAAGCGTCTGGCCAAAGAGATGCAAGGCAAAAAAATGCCGCAAATTGGTAAAGTCAATGTCAGTATTATTGAAGAAGAGCAGTCACGTTGGCTTGCATTTAAATCGGGACAACTCGACTTTGATAAACTCACGTCCAATGCGGTGCCGCAAGCCTTGAATGGTAAGCAACTCAAACCTGAACTGGTCAAGCAGGGCATTCAGCATTTCCCCAATAAAGACGCTGAAATCACCTACACCATGTTTAATATGCAAGATCCTACAGTTGGTGGTTTTGGGCTTGAAAAAGTTGCATTAAGACGCGCGATTAGTTTGGCCTATAACCAAGCAGAAGCCATTAAACAACTGTATAAAGGGCAGGCAGTGAAGTCTGAAATGTTGGTGCCTGAGGGGGTACAAGGTTTTAATCCCAACTATCGTAGCAGCGTGGCTTATAACCCGCTCTTGGCGAATAAATTACTGGATCGTTTCGGTTATAAAAAAGCTGCAGATGGCTATCGCAGCCTACCCAATGGTCAACCTCTAACGCTCAAGTTTATGACCGAAAATAGTTCCAGTTCCGTGATTCAGTCTGAACTGTGGAAGAAAAATTTAGATGCCATTGGTATCCGTGCTGATTTTATCGTGAGTAATTTTGCCGATAACTTAAAAGCTGCGATGCAATGTAAATATATGGTTTGGGGTGGGGCTTGGATTGCGGATTATCCTGAAGGGGAAAACTTTGCCCAACTGCTGTATGGACCCAATTCGGCGCAGGGCAATCTCAGTTGCTACCAATCCAAAGCCTATGATGCACTTTATACACAGGCGATGACCTTGCCACCATCTCAGCGACAACCATTTTATGAAAAACTCAGTCGCCAAATTGAAGCGGATAATCCATGGATTATTCATAACAGTCGCATTCGAAATTGGTTGTTACATCCACAAGTTCAGGGGTTTAAAGCCCATCCGATGATGAATACTAACTGGCAATATCTTGATATTCAGCCCATAAAAAATAATTGAGATATCGAACACAATGAAAAATCTAAATCAGAAATTTAAACGATGGGGGCTGAGCATTCTGGCAGGCAGCATTCTGCTGAGTAGTTCAGTTTCCAGTTTTGCACAAAGTCCTGCCGACCCGAAAAAAGTTTTACGTTATGTTTTTCCTGTAGCTGAAACAGGCTTTGACCCTGCGGGCGTGCATGACTTGTACTCGGCCCATGTCAACGGTTCGATTTTTGAAACTTTATTTACTTACGATTATTTGGCCTCACCTGCGAAATTGGTACCACGAACAGCTGTGGCTTTACCTGAGGTGAGTGCAGATGGATTGACCTATACCATTCGTTTGCAAAAGGGGATTTATTTTGCTGCTGACCCCGTGTTTAAAGGTAAAAAGCGTGAGCTGACTTCGGCCGATTATGTATATACCTTTAAGCGTTTACTGGATCCGAGCTTGCGTTCACCCAACAGTTGGTTGCTTGATGGGCGAATCTTAGGGATGGAGGCTTTGCTGAAACAAGCACAGAAAACAGGGAAATTCAATTACGACCAACCTATCGCAGGCTTACAAACACCAGACCGTTATACCTTGGTCATTCGTCTGACCAGCCCCGATCAGAACTTTCCGATGCTGCTTGCGCATCAGCCAGCAGGTGCAGTTGCACGGGAAGTCATCGAAAAATATCGTGACAAAGCGGGTTTTGTGATGGGGCATCCAATAGGCACAGGGCCATATATGCTCAGCCGTTGGACACCAGGTTCGCGGATTATTTTAAAGGCCAATCCTGATTTCCGAAGTTTTGTTTGGAACTTTAAGGCCAGTACGCCTGAAGACCAAAAAATCGTCAAAGCCATGCAAGGCAAAAAGATGCCACAAATAGGGGTGATTGATATTCAAGTGATGGAAGAGGGCCAGTCGCGATGGTTGTCATTTATTAAAGATGAAGTAGATTTGTTTGCCCTTGATGGTGAGCTGACAGTTCAGGCCTTACAAGATGGGAAACTAAAACCTGAGTTGGTTAAGAAAGGTGTACAGTTGTCAAGGATCACGGACCCTTCGATTGACTATCATTATTGGAATATGCAAAACCCAGTGGTTGGCGGTTTAAGTAAAGATAAAATTGCCCTGCGCCGTGCTATGGCGATGGCTTTTTCAGCCGATAACTATATCAATATTTTACAAAAAGGTGATGCGCAAAAACTGCAAGCACCGATTCCAAGTGGTGTCATCGGTTACGATCCCAATTATCGAAGTAGCATTCCTTATTCAGTCAAAGCAGCAAATTTATTGTTAGATCGTTATCACTATAAAGTCGCTGCTGATGGTTGGCGTACTCAGCCGAATGGCAAACCTTTGCTGATTGAGATGACACTTTCGGGTAATAATTTACGCAGTCAACAACAGGCCGAGTTTTGGAAAAAAACTTTAGATAGCATCAAAATCAAAATGACCACCAAGTCTCTGCCTTTTGCTGAAGCTTTGAAATTAGAAAAACAATGTAAAACCATGTTTAAGGCATCAGCATGGATAGCAGACTACCCAGATGCAGATAACTTTATGCAGTTGTTTTATGGCAAGAACATCAAAATCACCAACAATGGCTGTGCCAAAATTCCTGAATATGACCGCTTATATGAACAAGCTCAGAAGATGACACCGAGTCCAGAGCGCGATGCGATCTACGCCAAAATGTCACGCCTGCTGGAAGTGTATATGCCTGTGCAGGTGATTGGCGCGCGTTATCGAAATATCTTGGCACAACCGCGTGTGATTGGATTTAAAAAGCATCCCATACTGCCCGCAGAGTGGATGTATATAGATATTGATTTGAAGAAATAGAAATTAAATAAAACTGGAGTCATGATGAAAAAGCAACATTTTAAATTCACCGCATTGTGCATGTTGGGCCTAGGGATGAATCAGATGGCTTTGGCTGAAACAGCACAGCGCCAAACCTTGCCGAGCTTTCAAGCCAAAGATATCCCTGCGCTGTGTAATGCCAAAATTGCGGATGTGAAAAAGCAACTCAAAGCGTTTGAAAATAAGCCCCTTAAAAACGAAACGGCAGCAGCGCCTGTATTGGCTGAATGGGATCGTATTTTTGCATCATTTGAAGATTTTTATGGCCCGATTGGTCTGTATAGCAATGTTGACCCTGATGAGGCACTGCGTAAAGCGGCTGAAGACTGTGAAATTAAAATTAGCCAATTCCAAACTGATGTTTATCAAAATCCAAAGCTATATCAACAAATTAAAAAAGTTAAAATTGCTGATCCAATTGAAGCCAAGTTCCGTGAAGATATTTTGGAAGGTTTTGAAAAAACAGGGATACAGCTTTCAGCAGATAAACAAGCACGCTTAAAAGCGATTTTTGATGAACTGGCAAAAATTGAACAAGAGTATGCACGTAATGTACGTGATAATCCTGAAAAACTCGAATTTAGCCCAGATGAGCTAAAAGGCCTGCCACAAAGTTATATCGACGGCTTAAAGAAAAATGAAAAGGGTAATTATTTACTCGGGTTTGAGTATCCAGACTATCGTCCTTTTATGGAGTTGGCAGATAACGATGACGCACGTAAGCGTTATCAAATTGCATTTACCCGACGTGGCGGTGAGAAAAATCTAGCGCTGCTAAAGCAAGCCATGGACTTACGTTATGAGCTAGCACAACTGTTTGGTAAGTCCAGTTATGCCGAGTGGGTACTACAAAGTCGGATGGCGAAAAACCCTGAAACCGTGAATAAATTCTTGGCAGAGGTGCATGCTACCGTGGCGCCCCTAGAGAAAAAGGAAGTTCAGACTTTACGTGAGTTTAAAGCACAAAGTTTAAATATCCCTATTGAGCAAGCCAGTATTGAGCGTTGGAGCGAAGCATATTGGAGTGAAAAATTACGCAAAGCCAAGTATCAGGTCGACCAAGAGCAGCTACGTCAGTATTTCCCAACTCAAGCTTCTCAAGATTGGCTGTTTGCGATTTCTGAAAACTTGTATGGCATCAAGTTTAAGCCTGCCAAAGTTGAGGTTTGGCAAGATGAAGTGGAATATTACGATGTGACCGATGCCAAGACTGGGCAACTGCTCGGTGGCTTATATATGGATAAATTTCCACGTAAAGGCAAATATGGGCATGCTGCTGTGTGGGGTGTTTATGGTGGTAGTAGCCTAACTGGGCGCAAACCGATTTCAGCACTGGTCACCAACTTTAACCGTAATGGTTTAAATAGCGATGAGTTAGAAACTTTTGTACATGAGTTTGGTCATGCGTTGCATGGCATTTTATCCAACACACGTTTTTCATCTCAGTCCGGAACTTCGGTTGAGCGAGACTTTGTCGAAGCACCTTCACAAATGTATGAGGAATGGGCACGACGCAAAGAGACATTGTCCAAGGTGGCAGATTATTGTAAACCTGACTGCCCACGCGTGGATGATGCATTGATTACTAAGCTCAATGCCGTGCATAGTTATGGGCGTGGTTTGCATTATGCTCGTCAGACTTTGTATGCACAGTATGATATGGCATTACATGGTCGTGATGCGCTAGACGTTCAGCCCTTAAAGGTTTGGGAAAAAATGGAAGGTGCAACGGCTTTGGGTTATGTTCCGACCACTGAGTTTCCGGGGCAGTTTGGTCACATCATGGGCGGTTATCAAGTCGGTTATTACGGTTATATGTGGTCAGAAGTGATGGCGTTGGACATGCTTTCAGCCTTTGGTGATAACTTAAATAACCCTGAAGTGGGTCAGCACTATCGTCAAACCATTTTGTCACAAGGTGGTCAAAAACCTGCCAAAGCATTGGTCAAAGACTTTTTGGGTCGTGAGCCTGATAACAAAGCCTTTTTCGATGAAATTACTGGTCAACGGGTGAAATAAGGGGCATTTTTATGCTGGCATATATTATTCGCCGAATTTGGCAAATGATCCCGACCATGCTTGGGGTGGTGTTGCTGATTTTCTTCTTGTTTAACTGGGTAGGTGGTGACCCTGCCTATATTTTGGCAGGGAAAATGTCGAACCCTGAACAGATTGCAAATATCCGACAGCAGCTTGGGGTCGATCAGCCCTATTATGTGCAACTGTGGATTTTCATTAAGCAGATTTTGACTTTTGATTATGGGCTGAGTTGGAGTACAGGGGAGTCAGTATCGCAAATCATTACGACACGACTCGGGCCTTCGCTGACTTTGCTCATTCCACTGACGATTTTACAGACCATCATTTCTATTGTGTTGGCTTTGGCGGTAGCAGCGGTGCGCGGCAGTTTAACAGATCGTATGGTGATGATGCTGTGTACGATTGGCATGTCGATCAGTATCTTGGTGTATATCATTGTTTTCCAGTATGTCTTTGCCTATCAGTTGAGCTGGTTTCCAGTCCAAGGCTGGAGTGATAGCTTTGGCGAAAACCTGTTTAAATATGCTTTATTGCCTATTCTGATCATGTTGGTGGTCAGCATTGCCCCGACTTTAAGGTTGTATCGTAGTTTTGTTTTGGATGAGGTTAATCAAGACTATGTTCGTACTGCACGTGCCAAAGGGATTGGTGAACGCCGTATTTTAGGTGTGCATGTGCTACGTAATGCCTCAATTCCAATTATTACAGACGTGATGGCAAGTTTGCCTGCTTTGCTGATTGGTGCATTTTTGATTGAGCGTTTCTTTGGTATTCCGGGCATTGGTCGTGAAGTCATTATTGCGGTAGAGCGTAGTGATTTTCCTGTGATTAAAGCCATTACTGTGTACGTTGCCCTTGCAACGATGTTTTTCAACTTGATTGCCGATTTGATTTATAAATGGGTCGATCCTCGCGTACAGTTGAAGTAGGTGAATTATGCTCAGTGTTCTCACTAAAAGAAAACCAGATACTGCTGAACCTGCAACAGCGTCTACAGGGCTATGGCAACTCGCTATGCGCCGATTAAAACGCGATCGCATCGCCATGTTTTCACTTCTGATTGTGTTGTTTTATTTGGTGCTTTTAATTTTGTCATCGACTGGCTTAATTGCAAAAGACTGGAATAAAGAAGTCGCTGTGAGTTATGCACCGCCTACGTTTATCGGGGCAGCTGTAGTGCCACTCCCGCAAAGCGAAGTGCAAAAAGCCGAAGCGGCTGTGCCTGAAAACCCTGTTGATCCTTTGAAAGATGTGATTCGTGAGCTCAATGCAGAAATTGCTGCTGAACAGGGTGTAGGTGGTGCTATTGATTACTATGGGGTTGTTGATCCTTTAGCCGAAGACATGAAAGCGATTGACCAAGCCTTGGATGGGCATTTGTTGGATCAGCAAGCGGAACTCAAGCCAAGCTTGGTTTTAGGTGCCGACAAATGGGGACAGAGTGTTTTATTGAAAACCATTAAAGGTGCAGAAACATCAATTATTGTTGGCTTGGTCGCTGCTTTCCTTGCTGTCGTGATTGGTACCGTTTTAGGTGCCATTTCGGGCTATTTTGGTGGCTGGGTCGATGATGTCTTGAACTGGTTTTATAACATTTTTACCTCGATTCCTTATTTGCTCTTGGTGCTAGCGATTGCCGCAGTACTACAACAAAAAGGCATTTTATCCATTGTTTTGATTTTGGGTTTAACGGGGTGGACGGGGGTATATCGTTTAATTCGTGCTGAATATATGAAGCATACTTCGCGGGAATATGTGCTGGCGGCAAAGGCAATTGGGGTGAGTCATAGCCGGCGTATCTTTGTGCATATATTTCCCAATGTCAGTCATATTGCACTGGTTCAAATGTCAATTTTAGTGGTGGCCTTTATTAAGTCAGAAGTGATTTTGAGCTTCCTTGGTTTTGGTGTCCCAGTTGGTGTGGTGTCATGGGGCAGTATGTTGAATGAAGCGCAAAGTGAGTTGATTTTAGGCAAGTGGTGGCAGTTAGCGGCTGCTTCTGTAGCAATGGCGGTTCTGGTCACTGCATTTTCAATGTTTACCGATGCATTGCGTGATGCATTAGACCCAAAACTGAAATAGGAGCATGAGAATGTCTGAACTCAATGATATGACAGCGCCAGCCTTACTTCAGGTGGAAAACTTGCGTGTCAGCTTTAAAAATGAAGAAAAGCAGTACATTGAAACGGTCAAAGGCATCAGTTTTAGTATTCCAGTGAATACTACTGTGGCTTTGGTTGGGGAGTCAGGGAGTGGGAAGTCGGTCACATCGCTAGCCACCATGGGGCTGTTACCTACAGAAAGCAGTCAAATTGCTTTGGACAGTAAAATTCTGTTTGAGGGGCAAAACCTACTCGATTTACCACGCCGTGAAATGCGGAAAAAGTGTGGTAAAGATATTGCCATGATTTTTCAGGAACCCATGTCATCCTTAAATCCAGTGTTTACGGTGGGTTCACAAATAGCCGAAATTTTGCAGTTGCATTTGGGCATGAGTCGTAAGCAGGCACGTGCACGTGCTTTAGAACTCTTGATAGAAGTTGGAATTCCATCTCCTGAAACCAAGATTGATGCTTATCCGGGACAGTTGTCAGGAGGACAGCAGCAGCGCGTCATGATTGCCATGGCGATTGCCTGTAAACCCAAACTCTTGATTGCCGATGAACCGACGACAGCGTTGGATGTCACTATTCAAAAGCAAATTTTGGAGTTGCTAGAGTCTTTGCGGAAGAAGCACCACATGTCAATGCTGTTTATTACCCATGATTTGGCTTTGGTTGGGGAAATTGCAGATCAGGTAATCGTGATGCGGCATGGTCAAATTCGTGAACAAGGCTGGGTGAAAGATGTGCTTGAACACCCTCAAGATGTCTATACCAAAGCGTTGTTGCACTGTCGCCCACAGCTATCTAAACGACCCATGCGTTTACCGATGATCAGTGACTTTATGCAGCAAAAGGGTGATGACTATATTGAAACGCATACATTAGATGTTGATCAGTTACAACAAAGAACACGAGGTTTAACAGGTCAAGAAGAGATCATTTTAGATGTGCGTGATCTTAAAAAGTCATTCTTTAGTCGAAAAGGATTGTTCGGTAAGGATGAATTTCAAGCGGTCAAAGGTGTTACTTTTCAGTTAGCAAAAGGCAAGACTTTAGGCTTAGTGGGGGAGTCTGGTTCGGGGAAAACCACGATTGGGTTGTTACTCATGCGGTTACAGGAGGCAACAGGTGGTAAAGCTTTGTTTCAAGGACGCGATTTGCTGTCGATGACAGAAAAAGAGTTTGCTCAGTATCAACGCAAGATTCAAATTATTTTCCAAAATCCCTATGCATCACTCAATCCACGCTTTACTGTTGGGCAGATTTTGATGGAACCAATGCAGGTACATGGGATCGGGGCGGATGATATTGAACGCAAACAGATGGCGTTGGATCTGTTGGAGCGCGTGAGCTTACCTGCACAGGCTTTTTATCGTTATCCGCATGAGTTTTCTGGTGGGCAACGTCAGCGTATTGCAATCGCGCGTTGCCTAACTTTAAAACCTGAAATTCTGATTTGTGATGAGTCAGTTTCTGCGTTGGATGTCTCGGTACAAGCCCAAGTATTGAATTTGCTGCAAGACTTACAGGATGAGTTTGGTCTAAGTTATATCTTTATTTCACATGACTTGTCTGTAGTGAAATATATTTCAGATCAAATCATGGTTTTGAATCATGGTGATTTGGTGGAAATAGCCAATTCGGATGATTTGTACCAGTCACCACAGCATGACTATACCAAGCGCTTGCTTAGTGCTATCCCGCAGGGAGTGTAGTGAAGAGGGAGTGGGATAATGAAACGCTCAATAAATTGGGCATTTTTATGAGGGTTTACATCTTTTTCGCACTTCGGAACACAAAGTGATCTTATTGCACCGTAAACACATATAAAAAGAGCCACTCGAAAGTGGCTCAAATTTTGACTTTAGAAATTAAAATTTCTTAAAGCTTTTATTTCCAAAAGGTTTACGAGGTGCATTTTCGTCACGTGTATCACGCTGACCATAGGTGCCTTTGTTGCCAAAGTTGTCTGGACGACTGTCGCGCTGTGCATAGCCTGAGTTTTGACGTGGTTCACGTTGACCATAAGCCGCTTGCGTATTGTCTTGACGGCGCTGGCTGTGACCATTTGGATTTTCACGGCGATCACGGTTGAAGGCAGGCTTCGCTTGTTGTTGGCCTTCATCTTCATTGTCACGGCGCTGCTGACGTAAGAAACCACCACGACGTGCAGCCATTGGTTTTTCTTGCATACGTTCAGTACGACGTTTTGCCATGCCGTATAAGCCAGTGCCTTGACGTGGTTTCAACTCAACCGCTTTGGTTAAGTTGTCGATGTCGTTTTTGTCCAACTCCATCCAACGACCCGTACGTAATTCACGCGGTAAAATAACCGTGCCATAACGTGTACGGAGTAGACGGCTGACTTTTAAACCTTGCGATTCAAAAATACGACGTACTTCGCGGTTACGACCTTCTTTTACCACCACTTGATACCAACGGTTAATCCCTTCACCGCCAATTTCAGAAAATGACTCAAACTTCGCTGGGCCATCATCTAACACCACGCCTTTGAGCATATTGTTCTTAATTTGCGGAGTCACTTCACCCATAACACGTACAGCATACTCACGTTCAACTTCGTTTGATGGGTGCATCAAGCGGTTTGCCAGCTCACCATCATTCGTGAACAATAGTAGACCTGTTGAGTTGATATCCAGACGACCTACCATCACCCAGCGATCATTCGCGATTGCAGGTAATTGATCAAATACTGTTGGACGTGACTCAGGGTCATTGCGTGAACAAATTTCGCCCTCTGGTTTATAGTAAATCAGAACACGACGACGAATCTCGTCTTCAATTTGGAACGATACTTTACGACCATCGATGCGAAGCTCATCACCTGGTTCAATACGTTCGCCTACTTGGGCAACTTGGCCGTTGACACTCACACGACCTGCGGCAATGACTTCTTCCATATAACGGCGAGAACCCAAACCGACTCGTGCGAGTACCTTTTGCAACTTTTCACTCATGACAGCATAACCTTAGAAATTATCATCAACAGTTCACCTATTTACGACTTCGGTGCATTCGCATCGAGCGCCATAAAAGCTTCCTTGGCATCCTGCAGGGGAGGCAACTGGCCTAAAGAACTTAAGCCAAATGCATTTAAAAATTGAGGCGTCGTAACTAACAACGCAGGTCTTCCTGGGAGTTCACGAAAACCAGATTCTTTAATCCAGTTCCAATCAAATAACGTTCGTAACAGTTGACTGTTATTTGAGACTCCTCGAATTTGTTCTATATCTGCTCGAGTGACGGGTTGATGATAAGCAACCACGGCCAACATTTCGAGTAGCGATGGCGAGAGACGAGTTGGTCGCTCGGGCCACGTCTGTGCAACGATTTGACGGTATTTTGCTCGAACTTGAAAACGAAAACCTTGAGCAGTTTCAATTAGTTCGATTGACCGACCATGTTGTAGCATGGCAAGTTGTTGTAAAAACTGGCGTAAATCTTGTTTACTATATTGATTTTGGAACGATTCTTTTAAACGTGCAAGTGATACAGGTGCATCACTTGCAAAAATAATCGCTTCCAGTTGCATCACTACTTCATGTAAATTGTCTTCATTGGATACAGGAGTCATTGTGTCTTGCATTATTTTTTCACTCCTTGTATTGAAAGCGGGGCTTCAACGCCAGAACTTACAATTTGAATCCGCTGTTGACGAGTTAATTCTAAAATGGCCATAAACGTCACAACCATACCCATACGACCTTGAATGGGACGCAGTAAAGACTCAAAAACTAAAACTTCACCTGAAGCGACTTTGCTTTCAATAAACGCCATGCGCTCTTCAAGTAAAACTGGTTCTTGTGCAATTTGATGGGTGATGGGCTCAGGTCGGTTAAACACGCAGAATAAGGCATCACGCAGCTGTTGCACATCATGACCATCATTCTGATCCAGAGTTTGGCCTAAGCTGACATTGGTTGAGAAGGTATCTCGTTCTAAAATAGGCATTTGCCCCAAGCGCTCAGCCGCCTGTTTAATCCGTAAATACGTTTCTAAGCGATCAATCAGTTCTTGTTTCGGATCTTTTTCGATTTGAATCGCATTTGGAGCTTTGGGTAAAAGCAGGCGTGACTTTAAATCTGCCAATAGTGCAGCCATCACCATATAGTCAGCAGTCAGCTCAATGTTCAGCGACTTCATGGCATCCATATAAGACAGGTATTGCGCGGCAATGGGGGCAATATCTAACTGTAATAAGTCAAAGCCGTTTTTTTGAATCAGGTAAATTAAAAAGTCGAGTGGTCCTTCAAAATGCTCAAGGAGAATTTCAAATGCAGCAGGAGGAATATATAAATCCTCAGGAATGGAGTCATGCCACTCATCCATCACACGGATTTGCGGAAGATCTTCCATAGCATTATGGACGGATTGATTCATTACAGTTATTGGCCACGCGAATTTTCAAAAGCATGTATAGGCTTATTTAACGATCTCGCATCGAATAAAAAGCATGGAAATTGATTCACATTAGTTTAAATGAAAATGACTATTAAATAAATTGCTCGGACGCCCGAAAACAGAAAAAACCATGAAAAATACTAGGGAATAAGTGTCTAAAGTAAAATAAAACGAATGTATTCAATACAATGTATAGATACTGATGGGTCAATTATTCCAACACATTTTGCATTTTATATCACTGCAACAGGCAAACTAAAGCTTATCTTGCCGGACAACAGTTATGTTTTGATCGAGTTGTTCGTATTGTTGTTGCGCAAATTCAATGGTTTTTTCAATACAGATCCGATGGCACAAGTTCTGATACTGAAACAGCTGTGCCAACCGCAATACGACTTTCATGTCCAGAAAAAGACGATAAGCGCTGTTAAATTGATTGGAGTTATTGCTAGATAGTTGAATCAGAGCCTCAGACTCAGGTGTCCAAGGCCAGATAGCATAAATGAAAGCATTTGGGGCAATTGAGTGAGGATTTAGCACAACATCTGATAATGTCATTATAACTGCCCTCATTTTATAGGATTCTACCAAGCTAGAAGATCAGACATTACTCAAAAGCACTCACATCGCCTACACCATGGCGAATCACTTCAGGGTGATCCCCTGATAAGTCGACAATACTGGTCGTGCTGAGTGTACCTAGTCCACTGTCTATGAACACATCAATACGCTTTGATAGCTGCATTTCGATGTCATAAGGATCATCCATCGGCTCTTGCAGGTCGGGTAAAATCAAGGTGCTGGTGAGTAGTGGTTCGCCTAGTTCTTTGAGGAGCATTTGGCACACTGGGTTACTTGGAATACGCAAACCAATGGTCTTCTTTTTGGGGTGCATCAAACGTTTAGGGACTTCACTGGTCGCAGGCAAAATAAAAGTAGTCACTGCAGGCGTATTGTTTTTTAGTAAACGATACATGGCATTGTCCACTTTGGCATAGGTTGCAATATCTGAAAGATCGGCGCAAATAATGGCATATTGGTGCTTTGACCCGAGCCCGCGAATTTGGGCGATACGCTCCATGGCATGTTTATTGCCGATTTGGCAGCCAATGGCATAAGCTGCATCGGTCGGGTAGACGACTACATCGCCTGCACGAATACGTTCAACCGCTTGGCTAATTAAGCGTGGCTGCGGGTTATCAGGATGGACTCTTAAATGCAGCATGTTTTTATCTCCTGATGGTTTTTCCCACATTATGGCGCTTTATTTAAGCCATGTTCAATGACCTAAATGTGAAACATCTCAAATTTAGTCGAGCATTTCTCTTTCAAATTCATTGCTCTGTAACGTTTTTCCAGCACGTGTACACAAGCAAATACAGTCTATGAAGTATTTCGCATCACGCGGTAGTTGCGCATCCCCTGAAAAATAGGCCTGTACTTGCGCAAAAACATGATCTTTAAAATGACGTCCATCACCGCCGTCACCTGTGAGGTTATCTAAAGACACTCGAAATCTACGACCAAATGCGACGGCAAATAACCACTCAATCGCTTGTGGTTTAATTTCCACTTGTTCAAACAATGCTTGCTGCTCTTGAGTGCGACCATCGGGCGCATACCAATAACCTAAATCGGGTAATAGACGACGTTTGTCACCTGCAATGCTCCAGTGGCTAATTTCATGTAATGCACTATTAAAGAAACCATGGGCAAATTGAATACGAGCAGGGGAGCTTTGCTCTGCTGGAAAGTATTCAGGTTCAAAGTTACCTTTGACCAAGTTGACATTCAGGTGGGAAAACCAATGATTAAAGTGTAAAATGAGCCAATCAACTTGTTGTGCTTCTGTCGAAAAATTCTCCCACGTTGAGAGTTGCACTTGGCGGTCTGAAATGTCAGAATTGGCAGTTGAAATTGTGCTCATAAGTGATGAAATACTCACTTCTGTTTGCGGCTGCAACAGATGCATGACTTAAGTTACCCAAATGGTCTGTCTAAATAAGTACAAAATTGTATCTTAATCTTTGACAGAGTACTGATGAATTTGTAGAATTGCCGCCTTAATTATGTCAGCAAATACCTTTCCGGCACAGATTGAGCCGTTTAAATGGGCTGAACAAGGCTTTACATGGTCAGGTACCCTGCCATTGTCTCGCTTTGTTCGTATTGCTCGTGAAGCTGTTGGATCAATTGATGATCAATTGATTAACATAGACTGTAAGCTATCAATGGATGCGTATCATCGCATTGTATGGCTAGATGGTCACGTTGAAACACAAGTCCCAATGGAATGCCAGCGTTGTTTAGACGTGGTTAACATTGAACTGGTTTCAGATTTTCATCTAGCTCTAGTAGATGATGAGTCACTGATAGAGCGCTTGGATGAGGATGCTGATTTCATCGTCTTAGGTGAAAGTGAAGCGACAACCAAAGGTAGCTATGATGCGCCTGCGACTGCTGATTTACTTTCTCTCATAGAAGATGAATTGTTATTGTTGATGCCACTGTCTCCTAAGCATGATGCTTGTGAACATAAGCACCAACCTGCCATTGAAGAGCTTGTTGAAGAAAAGCGGGATAACCCGTTTGATGTTTTGGCAAGTTTGAAGGGTAAACTTAACTAATTTTTGTGTTATACTCTTCCGTATAAGACAACTGAATTTGTTCTGATCCATATTTTTCGATTTGTAAGGAGCCATCATGGCCGTTCAGCAAAACCGTAAAAGTCGCTCTCGCCGTGACATGCGCCGTTCACATGACGCTTTAACCGAGAATGCATTAACTGTAGACCAAGCTACTGGCGAGACTCACCGTCGTCACCACGTATCTAAAGATGGTATCTACCGTGGTCGTCAATTATTCGCTAAAGCATCTGCTGAATAATTGTCGAAGCATTAAGCTTAAAGCTTAGTCGAAAAAAGGGGAGCGTAAAGCTCCCTTTTTTTGTGGGTGAATGTTTACCAACTCTGTTTTTGTTGTATTTGGCAATTACATCGACCTAAATTAAGTGTTAAATTTTCGCTCCATAAACGAGAGCAAAGACAAGAAAGGACTTTTTTATGTCTGCGAAACAACTTGATCAAGTCGCTCAGGCAACAAAAACAGCTTTTGTATTTCCTGGTCAGGGTTCACAAAAGGTAGGTATGTTGGCTGAATTGGCAGAACAATTTGCCAGTGTTGAAGCAACATTTGCAGAAGCCTCTAAAGCAGTTGGATTCGATTTGTGGCACATTGCACAATCTGGTGAAGGTTTAGATCAAACTGAATTTACTCAGCCTGTGTTGTTAACCGCGAGCATTGCATTATGGCGTGTATGGTTAGAACTTGGCGGTGTTGTACCTAAGTATCTAGCAGGTCACTCATTGGGTGAATATAGCGCTTTGGTTGCTGCAGGCAGTTTAAGCCTAGGTGATGCTGTGAAGCTGGTAAACTTACGCGGTAAGCTCATGCAAAGTGCAGTACCTCAAGGTAAGGGTGCAATGGCGGCTATTTTAGGTTTAGACGACGCACAAGTTGTTGCTTTATGCCAACAGGTTTCAGACCAAGCTGAAGGTTCAGCTGAAGCTGCGAATTATAATGCACAAGGTCAAGTGGTCATTGCGGGTGAAAAAGCTGCAGTTGAAGCAGTCATGGCTTTGGCGAAAGAAAATAGTGGCAAAGCGATTGCATTGCCTGTTTCAGTGCCATCGCATTGTTCATTGATGAAGCCTGCTGCAGAGCAGTTCGCACAAGCTTTGGAACAAACTGCCATTGAGCTGCCTAGCATACCTGTAATACAAAATGTGAGCGCGGAAATTGCGATAGATGTCGCTCAAGTACGCCAAGCACTTACAGCTCAGTTATATGAGTCTGTACAGTGGACCAAAACCATGCAGTTTATTCAGGATCAAGGGATCCAATATGTTGCAGAGTGTGGTCCAGGTAATGTCTTGGCAAACTTGGCGAAACGTTTACCAAATATCGAAAAAGCTTTTCCACTTGATAGCAAATCACGTATGGAAGATGCACTCAATGCCATTTTAGTGGCTGAAGGAAAAATTGCATGACACAGGAACGCAAAGTTGCACTCGTGACAGGTGCAAGTCGAGGGATTGGCGCAGCCATCGCTCAGCAACTGATTCAAGACGGTTATTTTGTTGTGGGCACAGCGACATCTGAGGCTGGCGCAGAAAAATTATCTGCAAGCTTTGGTGAGCAGGGTGTGGGTAAAGTACTTGATGTTCGTGACGGTGCTGCGATAGATGCGCTGGTGACAGACATTGAACAAAATTATGGTCCAGTTCTTGCACTTGTCAATAATGCAGGGATTACCAAAGATAATTTGTTACTTCGTATGTCAGAAGATGACTGGGATGATATTTTAAATATTCATTTAAAAGCTGTTTATCGTTTATCTAAACGTGTGCTAAAAGGCATGACCAAAGCACGTTTTGGACGAATTATTAATATTAGTTCTGTGGTTGCGCATTTTGCCAACCCAGGTCAGGCCAACTATTCAGCAGCGAAAGCTGGTATTGAAGCATTTAGCCGTAGCCTTGCAAAAGAAATGGGTAGCCGTCAAATCACTGTAAACTCGGTGGCGCCTGGCTTTATTGCAACAGAAATGACTGATCAATTAAGTGAAGACATCCGTAAAAAAATGAGCGATCAAGTGGCCCTGAACCGTTTAGGTGATCCACAAGATATTGCCAATGCGGTGAGCTTTTTGGCATCAGACAAAGCAAGTTACATTACTGGTACGGTAATGCATGTAAATGGTGGTCTATACATGAGCTAATTGGCTGATGGATAAACTTTCAAAATTTTAAAGATTCAATTAAACTAACGGCATTAAAAACGCCACAAGCAATGAGGAGAATTCCTGTGAGCGATATCGAACAACGCATCAAGCAAGCAGTTGCAGAACAACTTGGTCTTAAGGCTGAAGAAATCAAAAACGAAGCATCTTTCATGGATGACTTAGGTGCTGACTCTTTAGACCTTGTTGAGCTTGTTATGTCTTTCGAAAACGACTTTGACATCACAATCCCAGATGAAGATTCTAACGAAATCACAACTGTACAATCTGCGATTGACTACGTTTCTAAGAAACTAGGTTAATCCATATTGTTTCAGCTTTGCTGAATGGAAAAGCCACCCTTATCGGGTGGCTTTTTTTATGCTATTTAAAAAGTGAAACATTGCATGCAAATAGTTTTGTTTATTTTGGAACTTACAAAGTTTTACTTTAAATGGACTATTCTCTACCAAAGTTGCTGTCTTTTTTCGGTATAAAAAAGAGTGTCTCATTTTTGAGCATTCAATATAACAACACTGATATAACAAGATGGAGCATACACATGGGTCTTTTTGATTTCGTTAAAGGCATTGGTAAAAAAAACACAGCAGCAGCCGAGCCTCAAGCCGCACCAACTACGCCGACAGAGCCATCCGCTCAAGAAATTGCCAACAAGTTATTGGGTCATATCAAAGCATTGGGCTTAGCTGTGACGGGACTTTCAGTCAGCTATAATTCCACGACCGATTTGGCAACCATAAAAGGGCAGGTTCAGACCCAAGCCGATAAAGAAAAGATTGTTTTAGCTGTCGGTAATATTGACCATGTGGCTCAAGTCGATGATCAACTGACTGTGGCTAGCCCAGAACCTGAAAGTAAGTTTTACACAGTTAAATCAGGTGATAATCTATCGAAAATTTCCAAAGTATTTTATGGCGATGCCAACCAGTACAATAAAATTTTTGAAGCCAATCGTCCGTTATTGAAAGATGCTGATGATATTTTTCCTGGACAGGTACTACGTATTCCAGCTTAAATTTATTTTTAGCGAAAGAAGGCGCATCAAGCGCCTTTTTTTGTTTAAGAAGAGATGAGGGATTAAATGATTTAGGTTGCCTTTTTCAGCACAGCATGTTGACTCAGCATACCGAGGGTAATTTTTTTTACTTCGTCACGGCTGTGCTGAATATGCGCACTAATTTTTTCAATTGCCAAATCTGTTTGTTGCTGTGAAATATAATTCAGGATGGCTTGATGCTCTGCATAGGTGGCTTTAATTCGATCACTTTTTGAAAAATCGAGGCGACGAATGATACGGATTTTTTCACTAATTTCTTGGTGGATTTTACTCATTTCCGTATTGCCAATGGCACGAACCAATGCACAATGAAAATCTTCATCAATTTGAGCCATCGCTTTTAAACTCGAAAGATACTGTTCAGGTGCAACCATCCAAGTCTTGTGCAACTGTTTCATTTCTTTGAGTTGCTGAGATTCAATACTACATAATTTACGAATTGCATATTGTTCAATCATAATACGCAGCTCGTATAGTTCGTCATAGTATTGCAGGTTCAATGGACGTACAGTCCAGCCACTACGAAATGCAACTTCCACGTAGCCTTCTTGTTGTAGTCGGTACAATGCCTGTCGTGCAGGTGTACGGCTGACCTGATAGTTCATGGCGATTTCGGATTCGGTAAAACGTTCACCCGGCATCAATTTAAAGTCAAAAATATCATTTTTAATTTGCTGGTAAACAAGTTCAGACAAATTGTCTGAACCTGAACCCGCACGTGTCATATTGGACATGTGTTATTCCATATAAACTAAAGGTTCGCCGCTATGAACGGTTTGCCCAGCCCGACAAATAATGGCTTTGACAATACCGTCATCTGCTGCATATACAGGTAATTCCATTTTCATAGCTTCAATAATAGCAATGGTTTCACCTTTTTTCACAATCTGACCTTGTTCCACTAATATTTTCCAAATATTGCCAGTCATAGATGCATTGAGAGCTGAATAGGCACTATAGTCTGTTTCATCAGGTGCTTCTGTGATTAGGTGGTCTTGTTGATCAAAGCTTTCCTTCCATAGGCTGACCTCAGTACTAAAGGCCTGTTGTTGCTGTGCTTTAAACGCCGTAATACTGTCCTTTTCATCTTCCAGTAGTTTTAAATAAGCGGCATAGTCAAATTCAGTGTCTTCAATTTGGATCTGTGCTTGACCATTTTCAAAGTCAGCACGCCATTGATCTAGCTCTAACTCTGAAACAGGGAAGTATTTGATTTGATCAAAGAAATTTAGAAACCATTCTTTGTCACCAAACTGTTTGTTCTTTTTAAATTTATTCCAAATGGGTAGAGTGCGTCCCACCAATTGGTAGCCTCCGGGTGAATCCATACCGTAGATACACATATACATCCCGCCAATACCCACGGTGCCTTCGGCAGTAAATGTCCGGGCTGGATTGTATTTTGAACTTAAGAGGCGATGACGTGGGTCAATCGGCACAGCACATGGGGCGGTAAGGTACACATCACCGAGGCCTAAAATCAAATAATTGGCATTGAAAATAATCTCTTTGACTTGTTCACGACTATCTAAACCATTAATACGCTGAATAAAATCGACATTATTCGGTAACCACGGTGCTTTAGCGCAAACACTTTCTTGATAGCGCTCAACAGCACCCAAAGTTGCACTGTCTTCAAATGCCATGGGTAGATGAATAATCCGTGAAGGAATCTTGAGTTGGCTTAAATCGCCCATTTGCTGTTCGAGTTGCAGTAAGAAAGCAATCAACTCATGCTGTGGAAGGGTGAGACCATCATATTTAATTTGTAGTGAGCGCACACCAGGAGACAGCTCCAATATTCCAGTCACATTCGCTGTTCGGATCAGTTGCATCAATTGGTGGACACGTAAACGCAGTGCCAAGTCTAAAACGTTATCACCATATTCTAATAAAATATAACTGTCACCCGCTTGGCGGTACACCGTGCGTGGAGACACATCAGTTGCATCTAGATGGGCGAGAATTGCAGATTGTGGAATATTATTGCTTGTTAGTTCAGTTGCTAGGACAGCATGAGTGAAATTTTGCACACGTTCAATTTGCTGTTGCTCTAGGGCATTGGCCTGCTCAACTGTTAGCGGATAGAAGCTGATTTTATCGTCAGCTTTAAGTTGACCGACTTTCCAAAGTTCAGCTTTAGCAATGGTTACAGGGCAAACGAAACCGCCGAGACTTGGGCCATCTTTGGCCAAAATGACAGGGAAGTCCCCTGTAAAGTTAATCGCACCAATGGCATATTCGCAGTCATGGACATTGGATGGGTGGAGTCCTGCTTCCCCCCCATTTTCACGTGCCCACGTTGGTGTTGGTCCTGATAGACGGACACCCAGTCGATTGGAGTTAAAGTGTACAGTCCATTCGGAAGCAAAAAATTCTTCTATATATTCGGGTTTAAAAAAATCAGGTGCTCCGTGTGGTCCATATAGCACGCCAATTTTCCATTCAGTGCCATAGTTTGGAATCAGTGCAGGAGATAATGCTTGAGGTTCTTGTGTTGCTAACGGGGCATCTTGATTAGGATGGACTGTATTAATGAGTTTGATCATGTCACCTGCACGAAGCACCCGTCCTGCATGCCCGCCAAAGTTACCTAAAGCAAAAGTAGAGCGACTACCCAAGTATAGGGGGACATCGAGTCCATGGCGAACTGCTAAATAGCTACGGCAACCAGACTCGACCTGTCCTAAGCTGAGAACCTGACCCGCCTGTACATGAATGGGTTGCCAAAAGGCAACAGTTTCATCATCTAATTGGGCAGGACAAGGTGCACCAGTGAGCGCAATCACACTATCTTGATGGAACTTCAGACTTGGCCCTTGTAAGGTAAATTCGAAACCAGCCGCACTAGCATCATTTCCTACAATTTGATTGGCCAATTGGAACGCATAGTCATCCATTGGACCTGAAGGTGGCACACCGATATCCCAGTAGCCGATACGTCCTGGAAAGTCTTGAATTGAGCTTTGCGTACCAGCCTGTAAAACTTCAATCACATTCGGCACGTAGTCAAAGTCATCCAACAGACGTGTCCAGATTTGCATTTGTGCGAAGCGTTCATCAGAGATCACGCTATGCGCATAGTCCAAGTTGGTGCTGATGCCATTTAAGCGTGTTTGGGTTAACACACTTTTTAGTTGGTCAATGGCTTGTTCACGCGTATCCGCATGTACGATAATTTTGGCAATCATCGGGTCAAAATATTGCGAAATTTCTGTTCCTGTCGAGACCCAAGTATCGACGCGACAGTGTTCTGGAAATGAAACCTCGGTCAGGACACCAGGGCTGGGTTGGAAGTTCTTAACAGGATCTTCTGCATAAATCCGCACTTCAATTGCCGCACCTTGCGGCTGTATATTGCTGAGCGCTGTCCAATCCAAGACATCACCTGCCGCCACTTTAAGCATGCATTCAATCAGGTCTAAGCCCGTCACCATTTCAGTAACAGGGTGCTCTACTTGTAGACGGGTATTGACTTCAAGGAAGTAAAACTCATCTCGTGCAGCATCATAAATAAACTCAACTGTACCTGCACTGCGGTAATTGACCGATTTGCCGAGTTCAACTGCCGCTTGGTGAAGTTTTTGGCGTGTAGCTTCGGGAAGGTGAGCCGCAGGGGTTTCCTCCACCACTTTTTGGTTACGACGTTGCAGTGAGCAATCTCGTTCACCCAGTGCAACCACTTGACCTTGACCATCACCAAAGATCTGAACTTCGACATGGCGCGCGCGGTCAACAAAACGCTCTAAAAACACGCCTGAATCTTTGAAAAATTGTGCGCCTAAGCGTTTGACACTTTCATAAGCTTCAACCAATGTCTGTTCATCATCACAGCGTGTGAGGCCGATCCCTCCGCCACCTGCGGTACTTTTTAACATGATGGGATAACCAATTTCTGTAGCTGCAGAAATTGCTTCATCTAAGCTTTCAAGTAAGCCTGTACCCGGTGTCATGGGAACCTGAGCTGCAGCGGCAAGTTCACGTGCACGGTGTTTCAGGCCAAACTCTAAAATTTGTGTCGCTGTGGGGCCCATAAAAGCAATATTATTTTTTTCACAAGCCTCTGCAAATTCAGCACTTTCTGATAAGAAGCCATAACCAGGGAAAATAGCCTCGGCGCCTGTTTTTTTGGCTGCTTGAATCAGCTTTTCAATACTCAAATAAGTATCTGCTGGTTTTAATCCTTCTAAGGCAATGGTGATGTCTGCATCTTTGACATGTTGTGCATAACGGTCACTGTCTGAATATACAGCAACACTGGTCACCCCCAGTTTTTTTAAAGTGCGAATTGCGCGTACGGCAATTTCGCCACGGTTTGCAATCAATACAGTTTTAAACATTTTAAAATTCCTAAATTTGACTAAGCTTGTTCTACTTTTGAATTGTTACGGTGCTGGATATAGGCGCGCCAACCACCAAAATGGCTGATATTTTCAGCATCGTTCAAACCATAAGGCTCACAAATAAAACCTTTAACCCAACGACCATCGACCAGTTCGACATTGCCCATGCCTAGCGGGGTTGGAATCTCAGCGACAAACTCTCCAAAACGCGCTGTTGGCACATCCCAAACCTCTACAATGATTTGTTGGCCGTGTTCTGAAACTCTTGCTAGACCTGGCTTTGGGGGAATTGTTCCGTTCAATGCAAATAGGGCGTAGTGCTCAGCGGTCAGTGTGGTTTCAACAAGTACTGCATCACGTGTAAGCAGTTGGAAATTCAGAGGCATTCCAGTCAGGTGTGCTCCAACGACTGCAACTCGAATGTGATGTGCAGAAGGACTGTGGCGCAACGTTGGAATTGCGGAGAATCGGTCGAGTGCACCTAGTTTTAAGTTCAAATGTGCCTGCCAAATTTGTCCAAACTCAATCAGGGCTTGGTCATACCATGCAGGTGCAATTAAGCTAATTCCGAAGGGTAGGCCGTCGGCGCGGAATCCAGCAGGCAATGCGAGTGCGCTTAAGTCAGCGAGGTTGGTAAAGTTAGTATAAGTTCCAAACTGAGAATTAAAGCCAATCGGGGATTGCGCCATTTCTGCAAGAGTGTGAATGGTTGGAGAAGTTGGAACGATCAATGCATCAAATTGAGCTAAAGTGTCTTGAATTTTTCGGCTTAAGTCTTGTTTTAAATACTCTGCGTTGTAGGCATCGACTGCACTAAAATCATAACCTTTTTGAATAATTTCACGGACTGTGGGGTCGAAAACCTCGGGTTGCTGCGCCAATAACTCAGCAACAGCCGCTGTGCGTTCTGCTACCCATGAGCCTTGATAAAGTTGGGCTGCCAATTGTTCAAATGTTGAAAAATCAATTTCAGTAATTTCAGCACCGAGAACTTTTAACTGTTCTAAAGCCAATTGAAAGGCATATTTAGCTTGATCATCTCCAAAGAACTCAAGTTTATTGGGAATAGCAAAATGTGGTTTTCCAGAAAGTTTAGCTGGTGCGGTTTTTGGATGCTGGCGGGAGTAGCTATCTAGTGCATCGTACTGTTCTAGGGTTTGAGCAATGATATTTGCATCGGTTACTGTTAATGCGAAAATTGAAATACAGTCCAAGCTTTTACAAGCGGGTAATAAACCACGATTTGAAAAACGGCCTTTGGTGGGTTTTAAACCGACAATGTTATTAAATGCCGCAGGGACACGACCAGAGCCTGCGGTGTCGGTTCCCAGTGCAAAGGGGACTAAGCCTCGAGCAACCACACTTGCTGAACCAGAGCTAGAACCTCCACTGACATAGTCTGCGTTAAAGGTATTGCAAACTGCGCCAAATGGGGAGCGTGTACCGACAAGCCCCGTTGCGAATTGATCTAAATTGGTTTTTCCTATGACGACCGCCCCTGCATTTTTAAGCAGGCGAATTGTTTCAGCATCTTGGCTAGCAATTGCGGTCAAAACCTTACATGCCGCCGTAGTTGCAAAACCAGCAACATCAATGTTGTCTTTGACCGCAAAAGGAATACCATATAACGGCAGTTCTTTACTCAAATCTGAGGCATGTTGTGCTTTTTGTGCTAAGGTTTCGATTTGCTGAATAAGTAGTTCTTTGCTAGCAATAGAGATCCATGCATGATCAGGTTGTGGTAATTGCGCTACATAGTCGATTAAGTCTTCAAGATGAATGTCATGGTTCAGATAAGCTGTCTGCCATTCTTGAAGTGTCCAACCAATGCATTTGTTATGACTCATTTTTTTGCATTCCAACTTGTATACATGATGGAATACAAAAATGCAGAAACTATGCCAATTTGATAAATCTAATTTTTATTTAATTATAGTTGTTTAATATCAATATCTTATTGTTTATTTCTGAATTCTGATGCGAATGTTTATTGGTGTTCGATTCTGCACCAAAACAAGATCAAACGGGATGTAATGGTGCTTTTATACTATGTTGCGATCTTAGATACTCACAGAACATGAGCAAAAAAAGCTCACAATTTGAATCAGCCTGATCAGTTAAGCATTTTCATATTTTGCATCTTAGCCTTCTCACTATTCACATTATATCTCAGCGCAAAACCTATTCACTTTTGCCCCTAGAGTAGCTTTTTTAAAAAGCAGCCTATTTTAAAGAAGTCTTTTGTCTTGCACAGTAAAAATGCCATGCTTATATTCTTATTTAGGCTAGGGATGACGTTGTCATGTATTAAATAAAGCCTAGAAGTAAAAAGTAATACCCGTCCATTTCTTAACGAACTGGTATTACTCAATCTGGTTTTTTGATACAAACTAGGGGTTAATTTTTAGTTAAAAGTATAATATTTTCCAAGGTACTTTAGTTAGTTTGATTCTTTGAAGGGGATGGAGCTGAACGGCGGTTAACTTCTGAGTTGGGCCCGCAAGATTTTACCAATTGGAGATTTAGGCAATTCTGTACGAAACTCAATATGTTTAGGAATTTTATAGTTGGTCAGACTTTGTTTGCAAAAGCCTATGATTTCCGCAGTTGAAATGTCGTGATTATTGACGACGATGAATGCTTTAACGGCTTCGCCTGTGGTTTCGTCTGCTATGCCAATGACGGCTGCTTCAATAATTTCAGGATGTTGTGTTAACACATCTTCAATTTCGTTTGGATAAACATTAAAACCAGAAACAATAATCAAATCTTTCTTACGATCTACAATTTTTAAAAATCCATCTTCATCCATTGTGGCGATATCTCCCGTTTTAAACCAACCATTTTCTATACTATTTGCTGTTTCTGTCGGGTTGTTGAGGTAGTGCTCAATCATATTTGCGCCTTTTACCCAAAGTTCGCCCGCTTGCCTAATGCCTATTGCTTGTCCTTGATCATTCACGATTTTTAGCTCTAAGCTGGGCAGTGGAAGACCGATAGATCCTAATTTTTTGTTGATACTTGGTGGATTGATAGAGACCATGCAACAACTTTCTGTCATACCGTAACCTTCTACAATCGGTGAGACAACTTTTTCCCATTCAATGGCTGTAGAGGGGCGCAAACTGGTTCCACCTGAAATGGCGACTTTGAGTGGTGGCGGATTATTACGGAACCATGTTTGTTGTAATAAACCTGCATACAGGGTATCGACACCAGTCAGCCAAGAAATGCGAAATTGTTGGAAGGCTTTTTTAAGATTGTCCAAGGGGCGAGGGTTTGGGATGAGGATATTATGCCCACCTTTATGAAACATAAGTAAAAAATTGAAATTAAAAGCAAAAATATGGTACATCGGTAGTGCAGTGAGTATATTGTCACCTTGTTGAATTTCCATTTTGCTTGAAAATGCTTGGATAAAATCTTCCGCCATTTTCATCACCGCTAATAGGTTACGATGACTAATGACAGCACCTTTACTTCTGCCAGTGGTTCCCCCTGTATATTGATATAGGGCAATTGGGTGATCTTGGTAAATGAGCGGATCGACTGTTTTTTCACCCAGTTTTAAGGCCTGTTTAAAACTCTGGTAGGGGATATCTGGTGTGGTGATGTCTCTGGATATTTTCATTTTAATCATCAGACCAATAGGAAAATTAAAAAAGTCGCTTAAGCTCGCTACGACCAAATCAATTTTCAGTGTATTCAGGACAGGTTGTGCGGTTTTAAGAAATAAATCACAGGCTATCAGCAGTTTGGCGCCGCTGTCTTGAAGCTGATGCTTGAGCTCAGTTGCGGTGTAGAGTGGGTTGATATTGGTGAGAATGAGCCCTGCTTTCCAGATGCCAAAGACTGCAATTGGATAGTGCAGGCTATTGGGCATTTGGATGGCAACGACATCACCTGTGTTCAACTTGAGAACATGTTTTAAATAGTTGGCAAAATGGTCTGAATAGTAGTGAATTTCTTTAAAACTTAGACTTTGGCTAAAACCATTGGGTAGAACCACGCTAAATGCTGGTTGGTCTTGATAATGTTGCGCGGCATAAAGGCAGAATTCACTGACCGAGCCTGACAGGAGTGATTCATTGAGTTGATAATTTTTTAATTGTTTTGGATAACTTTTTTCCCATAACTTATTGTTCATGCTTTATTCCTTTGTTTTGCATGTATTGAAAAATAAAAAGCTGAACTTTCTTAAAAAGTTCAGCGGAATGATTTAAAGCATTACTTCAATATCGCTGAGTGGAAATGCAACACAGCTATAAATCCAGCCAAATTGGCGGTCTGAGCGGCGTAAGTGCGCCTCGTCGGGATTAAAGACTTCACCTGAAATCAGTTTGATCCGACACAGACTGCATTCGCCTGAGCGACAGGCATTTTCGACAAAGAAACCATGTCGTTCTAGACTGTTCAGTAAAGGCTCACCAACCGTGGTAGTAAACTGTCCTTTGCCTCTTACTGTGACTGTCACTTCTTGATTTAATGCAATGTCCGACGTCCAAGTTGACTGTGTGTTTGGGGCTTTGGGGGCGCCATTGGCTTCAACTCGAATACGTCGAGCAGGAACTTCTAACTCAGCCAAAAGTTGTTGGCAACTTTGGTTAAATGGCGTTGGGCCACAGATGTAGAACATCTTTTGTTTCGGCTCTGTACCTAATAATTCGCTCAAGCGCTCTGCACTTAATCGTCCTGTTTGACCTTGATAGTCTGCTGTCGGACGAGTGATATATTCGGTTAAAGTGAAATGAGCATACTGTTTGGCCAGTGCTCTGAGCTCTTCGGCATAAATCACATCATCTTCAAAGCTATTGACATAAATCAGGTGGAATCGCTGTTGAAGATTTTGTTCAAGTAGATTTAAAAGCATACTGCGCGCTGGCACACTACCAGAGCCACCTGCCAAAAACACCAGATCATCACCATGAAACAGCGGATTGTGGTGAAAGTTCCCCATTGGACCACTACTTTGCAAGGTTTGTCCTACCGATAGTTGATCGACCAAATAGTGTGAAACAAAGCCCGCATCTGCTTTTTTGATGGTGAGATCATAGTAGTCTGCTTGGGTTGGCGAAGATGCAATTGCATAGGGACGAGCTGTGTAAGTACCTGCCACAGTGACAAATAGATTGATGTATTGACCTGCTTGAAATGCTGGCAAGGTTTCACCATGCTGAGAGGCTAGGCGGATGGTTTTAGTCGTTGGCGTTTCTTCAATAATCGCCTGAACAATCAAATCAATACGCTTGGGATGCAGCGAGTGCATTATCCGTTGCACTTGGCCTTTATATTCAGAAAAGTCTGTACCATTTTGTTCTAGTTCAGATTTGGCTTGAATAATTTCCTGATAGCCTGTGACTGCATTTAAAATATGTAGATCAGACATTGCTTAGCTCCTGTTGTGCCATTTTGTCGAGTTGACGCACCACGGCTTTGGCTGCAGATACTCCTGCAGCATAAGTCGGTTGGAATCCGCCCATCGTGGTCCACGCACTGGCAAAATAAAGCCCTTGTAAATGGTTCAATCGGTCTCGGATAAAACTGGTGTCTTCGCGTGTTTGCTTATAGCCGTAAATTGCACCGCCTGGAGTATTCAAATAGCGCATCATGGTGAGTGGTGTCGCGACTTCAACTTCCTGAATGTGTTGACGTAGGTTCGGATAGACCTGTTCAATCAGATCAATTAATTCATCCGCAAAACGATATTTGGTTTTGGCATAGTCTTCGGCTTTCACATTTTTCCAGACATCAGCATATTGCAAGCACACCAACACCACCTGACTTTTGCCTTCTGGAGCAGCTTGTGGATCATCGTAGTTGTAGCAGGTCAACATTCCTGAAATAGGGCTATCAAAACTTTCCATATTGTCATGGGTTTTTTCCCAGTCCATGGTCGAGGAAATAAAGGTTGATGCTGCATTGATCTTTAAGTGTGCTGGGGTGCAATCTAGACCCAAATAAATGACAAAGGCAGATGTTCCCATACGTCGAGATTTGAAGTCTTGCTGAATTTTTGTAGGGAGGGGATCGTCTAATAATTCATTAAATGTGAGTAAAGGACTAGCATTGGAAATCACAGCTTTACAGTTGATCAAGCGCCCATCTTCAAGCCTAACCCCAGTGACGGCATGATCCTGAGTGATGATCTTTTCCACACCACAGTTGAATTGTGCTTCACCGCCTGACTCTAAGAACGATTCCAACAGCGCATTGGACATGGCTTGTGATCCTCCTTTGATATGCCATGGCTTAAACACCGCATAGGCATATAACATATTGGCGAGATCACTAAATAAGAGATTTTTGGGTGGAATACCTGAATAAAACCAATAGGTCGCCAAAATACTGATTAAGGTTTCATCGGTGAAAAACTCATGCAATACATCGTGGGCAGAACGTAGACCATAGCGTTTAAAGTATGGACAGAGTTGATCAACGAGCAGTGGATAATTGCTTTTTTGTGCTTTAGGTAGGGTTGTAAAACCTTCTAAAGTGACTTTTTCACAGGCCAACATAAATTTTTCAAGTTGATCGGCCTCAGCAGGATACTGTGCTTGTAGCAACTTACGAACCCCTGACCAGCTTGCGGGTAAGGTGATATCGACCTGATTGGGAACAGCGAGTCGATAAAGTTCATGCTCTTGTACAAATTCGACTTTATCCATCACACCGAGTTGATCGAATAACTGTCGCATGATAAATGGGCGCTCTTCTGTGCCTAAACCACTTAGTTGATGCAATGCCACTTCAAATTCAAAATCACCACGGACAAAAGAGGTGGCACAGCCACCGGGTATGTTATGACGTTCGACCAGTAAGGTTTTTTTGCCTGCCTTTTGTGCTGTGACGGCTGCAGTTAAGCCTGCGTTGCCAGAGCCAATAACTACGACATCATAGTTTTGCATTTTAAACTCCAATCTTAACACTGGTAAGATTTGATTAAAAAAAATTAGAAAGGGTTGATTTTTTCTAGCGCTTTATTGAGTTTCAGCGAATTGAATCGGGTGTAAGTTTTCAAATTGCGGTGATGCTTCAGACATACGGCTTTGCACCATGGTTAAAATATCTTGTCCATTTAAAATAGCTGATTGCAACATCACAGTATGGTCTAGGGCTTGAGCCACACTATGGTCTCGACTATAGAGTAGACTGCGTTTAATGCCTTGCATGGCTACAGGTGGCTTTACAGCAATATTTTTTGCAATGCTAAAAGAATGTTCCAATAGTGCTTCTGGTGTTTCTAAAATTTTAACCGCTAGTCCGAGACGGTACGCATCTTCAGCGAGCAATGTGTCTCCCGTGAAAGCAAGATAGCGGGCAAGATTGAAGGGAATTTGATGGGGTATGCGTTGTAATACGCCAATATCCGCCATCATCCCAATATTGGTTTCTTCAATACGAAACTTGGCCTGTGGAGTCACAAAACAAAAATCACATGCTGCAATCAAATCAAAACCTGCTCCGACACAACTACCATGTACTGCTGCAATTACAGGGAATCTAACTTTTTCAAGGCAAGTCAATGCGTCTTGCATCAGAGCTAAGCTTTGCATGATGCTTTCACGTGCTACAGCATTTTGTGCATGAAATTCGGCCTGATTACTAAACATGCTCAGATCAAGACCTCCACAAAATACTTTACCTTGAGCCGAGATAATCAACGCTCGGATCTGTCCAGATTTATGCAATTGTTGAATCACTTGAGGAAATTCACGCCAGAAAGACAAATTTAAGCTATTTGCTTTTTCAGGGCGGGAAAGTTGTATATGCGCAATCTGAGCCTGAATACTCAGTTGAAAGCACTCATAATTTTGATTCATCACTCTGTCCTTAAGATGTTTAAAAAATACTCTAAACCTTAATCTTTACAGTGTAAAGATTAATTTAAATGGTGCATTTAAATTTATGCTAGGATAAATGGCAGAAGAATATTGATTTTTACTCAGCACTTTATGAACAAATCCGTCAAAAGAAAAAATTACCATGTTGGTAATCTTGAACCCCAACTCATTGATCAAGCGAAGAAAATGCTTGAAGAAGTCGGACCAGATAAGTTGTCTATTCGGGCTATTTCTGAACAAGTGGGTGTGAGTGCAACGGCTGTTTATCATCACTTTGCCAATAAGGATGAACTATTGAGTCATCTTGCCGCACAAGGCTTTGCTCAGCTAGAAAGTGTTTTGGGACAATGTCAGCAAGGGATAGACAAGAAAAATAAGATGCAGGTGATTAGTCGGCAGTACATGTTATTTGCTTTTGAACATCCTGCCATGTATCAGTTAATGTTTGGTTCTCAATTGGCACATAGTGAAATGAATCCTACTCTTTCTACGGCACGAAAAAATGCTTATGCTGTGGTGGAGCAGTGTGTAGCGGATGTGCTTGAAAAAGATATTCAGTCCAAAGAAGTTCGTTCTGCCGCACTGGCCGCATGGTCTTTTGCACACGGACTCGCGTCATTGATGATTCATAATGTTTTTGAGTTACCAGAACATATTTCTAAAGATGCTGTAATTGAAAAAGCACTTTTAGGGTTTAATCAATTGGTGAAGGCGCATTTAGATTTTGAGTAAAAGGATGTATGGCATTTCTCTTGTGATTGAATAACGTAAATCTTCATGTTTGTGATTTAATTTTATGGCTAGATCGTGGAAACGCTTTTAGAGGCTTAAAATGCAGCATTCTGCTGAATGCATGAAACATTTTAAGCTCTAATCATCCGTTTATATAACTGTTAAACTTTTGATGCTGCCTCAATAATTACTTTTGCAACTTCAGCTGCTTGTGACAAATGTGGAACATGACTTGCCTTCAATGTGGTGATATTGGCTGACATTCTTTCAGCCATTTTCTTTTGTAGCTCAGGTTGCAACATATAGTCATCTTCACTAATGATATAAGTGGATGGTTTCACTTTCCACGCGGCAGCATTTACTTTTTCTTCAAAGTTTCTTGCCCGAATTGGGGTTTGTGTTGCATACATCAATTGGGTT
Source organism: Acinetobacter sp. WCHAc060042 (assembly GCF_003231195.1). Taxonomy (NCBI): domain Bacteria; kingdom Pseudomonadati; phylum Pseudomonadota; class Gammaproteobacteria; order Moraxellales; family Moraxellaceae; genus Acinetobacter; species Acinetobacter sp. WCHAc060042. The sequence goes on along the minus strand of NZ_QKVN01000001.1, from coordinate 74,599 downwards.
TGAACAGAGTCATTAAGATCTTGTGCAAGATGTTGTTCAATACCTTCAAGGCTCAAAGTTAAAAAGCCGTCTTGGTCACTGACTAAATGAGCAAAGCCCGATGGTGTAGGAAGGCCTTGTCCTAAGTCGACGATCGACTCACCAACGGCGGGTGCAAAAGCGGCGACATAAACCAAAGATTTTACTGACTCATGTTGTCCTGCTTCAGTTATCACCATGCCTCCCCAAGAATGCCCCACAAGGACGACCGGACCTTCAACTCTATTTAATACACGTTGAGCTGCGATTACATCGTCATCTAAGGAGCTTAAAGGGTTTTGTACCGCGATAGTATTGAAGCCTTCAGCGTGTAAAAGTTTGAGAACTTGATTCCATGTTGAACCGTCTGCAAATGCACCGTGTACAAGTACAATTGTTGGTTTATGGTTAGAGGCTGCTTGAGTATCTGTGTGTTGATGGTTTTGCATGATGTATCTCTTGATTTGAATATTGTTGATGTGCTCACTATACATAGGAAATAATTTGAGATAAATTATCTAAAAATATCAACATTAGGTATAAAAAGATTCAAATGGATAGATTCTCTTGTATGCAAGTGTTTGTTAAGGCTGTGGAGCTAGGCTCTATTTCTGCCGCAGCAATTGAGTTGGATCTGTCTTCACAAGTGGCTGGAAAGCACATAAGATTTCTTGAACAAAGCTTAGAAATTAAGTTGTTGAATCGGACAACTCGCCAGCAAAGTCTGACTGATGCAGGACGGATTTATTATGAAAAAGCCAAGCATATTTTGGCTGAGATGCAAGAAGCAGAGGCTTTTTTAGCGGAGACACGTTCAACGCCTAGAGGCAAGTTACGTATCAGTGCACCCGTCACTTTTGGGAATCATGCCTTGGCACCCGCCATTACCGAATTTTTAAAGACCTACCCTGAAGTCTCTGTTGAATTGAATCTTAGCAATCGTAAAATCGACTTAGTTGAGGAAGGTTACGATATTATTTTTCGTTCGGGTGAATTGCAGGATTGTGGGCTATTGGTGCGGGGGTTGGCTCCTTATCAACTCGTATTATGTGCTTCTCCAGCATATATTCAGTCTAGTGCTCCACTGTCGATACCAGAAGATTTAAAAAACCATGAATGTTTGGTCTTTACACATTCTATTTTGCGCACAGAATGGTCATTTAAAGGGCCTAATGGGATAAGTTCGGTTTTAATTACAGGCAGATTTTGGACAAATAGTGGTGAAGCCTTACGTGCAGCTGCGATTGCGGGACAGGGGTTACTTTTACAACCTTATGAGCTGGTGGCGGATGATTTGGAAAGAGGGCAATTAATACGGGTATTACCTGAGTATGAGCCAGTGATTGGTTCATTACATATTTTGTATTCACGTGATCGTAGAATGACGCCTAAATTAAAGAGTTTTATTGATTTTATTTTACTTAAATTTGGAATTTAAAAGGAACAGTAGCCATAGCATTGAATATATTTTTAGCTCAATTTTACGCTTGCTATGACACTCAACTATTTAGTTTTTCTAAATTATTTTTGGCATTAGATTGATAATTTGAACGAGTTTTCAATGGAAGTATGTTGCGATTGAAGCAAAAATGCTCTTCTTTTTGATGAAACAAAGCCTTGATGTAAAACGACAATGCTGTATATAGTTCTCAGTATAGCATCATTTATGAGCATAATTCGTTTAGTCCGCTAGTTGCCAAGTTGTGAAAATTAAGTTGTGATTCGAGCAAAAGTCATCAACTACAGGTCAGTCCATTTTAAATAAATTTTATTGAGTAAAATTAAAAAATAGTAAAGTTAGTATGGATTAGCAAAAAATAAAGATGAGAAAAACATGAGTGCAGAAGTTGATTCATTAGGATTGGTGGGTCCTGTCGTACTGTTAAGTGCTGCGGTGATTGCCGTTCCCCTTTTTAAACGTATTGGTCTAGGCTCTATTTTAGGTTATTTAATTGCAGGGCTGATTATCGGGCCATTTGGTTTTGCTTTTTTTAATAATCCTACAGCCATTTTACATATCGCTGAGCTGGGCATCGTGATGTACCTCTTTATCATTGGATTGGAGATGCAGCCTTCACATCTGTGGAGTTTGAGGAAAGAAATTTTTGGATTGGGCAGTTTGCAAATCTTGATCGCGGTGGCTGCGTTGACAGGCATGGGCATGCTGTTTGGTTTTAGTTGGAAAATAGCTTTCATTGCTGCTGCGGGTTTTGTTTTGACCTCGACTGCCATCGTGATGCAATTGCTCAATGATCGAGGCGAATTACATCAACGGCGGGGGCAAAAGATCGTTGCAATACTGCTGTTTGAAGATCTATTGATTGTTCCATTATTAGCCTTGGTCGCATTTATGTCCCCCAATCATGCGACTGAAAGTTCATCAATTGATTTACAAGGGATTGGCATAGGGCTACTGGCAATTGCTGGCTTAATTGTTGCTGGGCATTGGCTACTCAATCCTTTATTTAGAGTTTTAGCAGCAGCGAAAGCACGTGAAGTCATGACTGCCGCTGCACTTTTGGTGGTTTTAGGTGCCGCGTTGCTGATGCAACTCAGTGGTTTATCCATGGCGCTAGGAGCATTTTTAGCAGGCGTTTTGCTCTCCGAATCAACTTTCCGCCATCAAATTGAAGCGGATATTGAACCGTTCCGAAGTCTACTTTTGGGGCTATTCTTTTTAGGGGTAGGCATGTCTTTAGACTTGTCTGTGGTCAAAGCAAATTGGCAACTCATCCTCAGTGGTGTGATTGCGCTGATGTTGACTAAAGCACTCATGATCTATGTGGTGGCACGTTTAACCAAGAGTAATCATATTGAAGCCTTGGATAGAGCTTTACTCATGGCACAGGGCGGTGAGTTTGCATTTGTGCTCTTTAGTGCCGCAACGACCGCTCAAATTATTGATAACACCATTAAGTCAAATTTAACTGCAATTGTCGTGCTATCCATGGTGTTGACTCCAATTATTGGGGTGATATTTAAACGCTTTACTATTGCAACGGATGAGCATTCATTAGATCAGGTGCGAGTTGCTGACGGCTTAACAGGCAAAGTACTAATGATTGGTTTCGGTCGTTTCGGTCAGGTGGCCAGTCAGTTGTTATTGGCTCGTAGCGTGGATGTGACCATTATTGATAACGATGTCAACATGATCCAAAACGCAGAAAAATTTGGTTTTGATGTCTATTATGGCGATGGATGTCGTTTAGATATTTTACATGCATCTGGTGCAGATACAGCCGAAGCCATTTTGGTTTGTGTTGATCACAAAGAAACCATTAATAAAATTGTAGAACTAGTCAATGCTGAGTTTCCTTTAGCCAAACTGATTGTACGTTGTTATGACCGTGAACATGCGTTGTATCTGTCGAAGAAAAATGTCAGTTTGATGGTACGGGAAACCTTTGAATCCGCATTGGTTCTAGGTCAAACTGCCTTGCAGCAACTGGGTGTTAGTCCAGAAGAAATACAGCAAGTGAGTGATGATATTCGTGCTTTAGATAGTCAGCGTTTTGAAACGGAGGTAGCGGCTGATGATGTTAATGCAGGTATTGGGATACAGTACACTCAGCGTAACCCTCGTCCTACTGCACCGTTGATTAAGCCACAGCATACAGGGCAAGTTTTAAATGATAACGAATTCATAAAGCCTCGTGATACGGATAGTTGAGTTTTCGTTTAACGCTTAAACTTGGAGATAAAAGAGGTCTGTTTCAGGCCTCTTTTTCTATATGAAGTAATTCCATGTGGCTTAAGGGTATGGTTGCTTAATTAAGTATTTAAATGTTCTAAGGTTGAAATAAAATCCGTAAATTTCTCACCTTGAATTACCACATGTGCTTTCAGCAAAGCCTCGGCTTCTTGTTCGTGACCTGCAAAAATAGCCTCTAAAATTGCGCTATGCTCTGAAAATGAATGATTCATTCGATGGTTGACGCGGAGTTGTAGGCGGCGGTATGGGTGCAAACGTTTATGTAAAGTACAGGCTTGTTCAATTAAAAAGGCATTATGACTGGCTTGATAAATGGCAAAGTGAAATAAACGGTTGGCCTCATAATAATTTTCTGAGTCGTTCTGATTTAAATAGTCCTGACATAACTGATGCAGGCGTTGTAATTCTTGCTTTTCTTCAGGTTGAATGCGCCGTGCTGCCAGTCGTCCACACATGGCTTCTAATTCAGCCATCACCTCGAACATTTCACAAAGGGTGAGTGAATTAATGGCTGGAATAATTGCGCCACGACGTGGGCGAATTTCAACCAAGCCTTCAGCGGCCAATAGCTTTAATGCCTCACGAATCGGGGTACGTGAAGCACCATAGCGTTCGCAAAGTTCTTGTTCATCCAGCTTCGTCCCAGGCAGGAAAAAGCCATAAATAATATCATCCTCTAACTTTTTACTAATTTGAATAGAAAGAGGAAGTTCCGCAATTGAAGTCATACATCACCAAAAATTGTATACAATTTATGTTTATTTGAGTACAAAACATTGTACGCTGGATACAGATAAGCTATAACTATAGCAAATTATAAGTCAGATTATTAGAAGCGCTGCATGATCCAGGGAGGATTCAGCAATGATTATTTACGGAACAGCCATATTGGCAGTCTGCCATTTACTTGGTGTTTATCTAGGCAATGCCCTTGGGATTGCACTTGGTGTACAAGCCAATGTAGGTGGTGTGGCCATCGCCATGATTTTATTAATTCTATCGAAGGAGCTATTAGCCAAACGTGGGCACTTACCTCAAGTGACTCAATTTGGTGTGTTGTACTGGTCAGGTATGTATATCCCGATTGTGGTTGCCATGTCGGCAGGCCAAAACGTAGTTGCGGCTATGTCGGGTGGGATGTTGGGTTTGATAGTTTCAGTTGCGTCTTTAATTGGCACTGTCTTGGTGATTCGTTGGTTGAATAAATCCAGTGGCGACTATGACAGCTATGAATGGGCTGTAGAGCCAACTGAAAAAGCCGCTTAAGGACAAGGGTGTTGTCATAACACGAAAGAACAATCAGTTGTACGGTTACAAGGAAGAAACGCAATGGAAGAAATAATTACGGTTTTTACCAAAAATGCCCTCGTCGCGGCGCTCGCAGTGACTGGTTTAATGATGTATGTGTCGCATCTTTTGTCGAAATATCTAACCAAAGGCAAGTTACAAAGCTCAGCCATCGCCATCACTCTGGGGCTGGTCTTGGCTTATTTTGCAGGGATTTATACTCAAGGTGAAAAGGGCATTTCAGATATCGCCATTTTCTCAGGTTTTGCTTTACTCGGTGGTGCCATGATTCGTGACTTGGCCATTGCATCAACGGCGTTTGAAGTCGATGTCAAAGAAGTGAAAAAAGCAGGAAAGGTGGGTCTGATCGCGCTTGCACTTGGTTGCGTGATTCCATTTTTGATCGGTGCAATGGTGGCGTGGTTGATGGGCTATAAAGATCCTATTTCGATGACCACGATTGGCGCAGGTGCGATGACCTATATCGTTGGCCCAGTAACGGGTTCAGCCATCGGTGCAAGCTCAGAAGTGATTGCATTATCAATTGCAATTGGTCTGATTAAAGCGGTGTTTTTCATGGTGGGTACACCGTTATTCGCAAAATTTATGTATCTGAAAAGTCCACGTTCTGCCATGGTTTTTGGTGGAATGGCAGGAACGACCAGTGGCACAGCAGCAGGTTTAGCAGGAACGGATGTGCGTTTAGTGCCCTATGGTGCATTGGTCGCAACCTTCTATACCGGTCTTGGTTGTTTACTTGGGCCCTCTGTATTTTTTCTCACAATCAATGCCATCTTCGGCTAAGCACAGCATAAAGGTGACCCCATGAACCAAATGGTTAAGACGCGCTTATGGGATAAGCAGCGTACCCGCAGACTAGAAAAACTGAATCTTGCCAAAGAAAAAGGCTTTGCAAAACAAGTTGAGCATGCTCGGGTGATTGAACTTTTGGAAACGGTGATTTCCAGTGGTGATCGCGTTTGTTTGGAAGGTAATAACCAAAAGCAGGCCGATTTTCTGTCAAAGAGTTTAAGCCAGTGTAATCCAGAGGTGGTTCATGACTTACATATCGTACAGTCGGTATTGGCTTTACCCAGTCATATTGATGTCTTTGAAAAAGGTATTGCTTCTAAGGTCGATTTTTCCTTTGCAGGCCCACAAAGTTTACGTCTAGCACAATTGGTTCAGCAGCAAAAAATCAGTATTGGTTCGATCCATACCTACCTAGAGCTGTATGGGCGTTACTTTATTGATTTGACGCCAAATGTCTGCCTGATTACGGCACATGCGGCCGACCGAGAGGGCAATCTTTATACAGGTGCGAATACCGAAGATACGCCTGCAATTATTGAAGCGACTGCATTTAAAAGCGGGATTGTGATTGTGCAGGTCAATGAAATTGTCGATAAGTTACCGCGTGTCGATGTACCTGCGGATTGGGTCGATTTTTATATCGAAAGTCCCAAGCACAACTATATAGAACCATTGTTTACCCGTGATCCTGCACAAATTACCGAAGTACAAATTTTAATGGCGATGATGGTGATTAAAGGCATTTATGCACCATATCAAATTCAACGTTTAAACCATGGTATCGGCTTTGATACCGCGGCAATTGAATTGTTACTGCCTACGTATGGGGCATCCTTAGGACTAAAGGGACAGATTTGTACCAATTGGGCTTTGAATCCGCATCCGACTTTAATTCCTGCGATTGAAAGTGGATTTGTCGATTCGATCCATAGCTTCGGTTCTGAAGTGGGGATGGAAGACTATATTAAAGAGCGTCCAGATGTGTTCTTTACTGGCAGTGACGGCAGCATGCGTTCCAATCGTGCCTTTAGTCAAACTGCGGGTTTATATGCCTGTGATCTTTTTATTGGTTCAACCTTGCAAATTGACTTACAGGGTAACAGTTCAACTGCAACCGTAGACCGTATTTCTGGTTTTGGTGGCGCGCCGAATATGGGCTCTGACCCGCATGGACGCCGTCATGCTAGTTATGCTTATACCAAAGCAGGGCGTGAAGCGGTTGATGGCAAACTGATTAAGGGGCGTAAGTTGGTGGTGCAGTTGGTCGAAACATACCGTGAACATATGCATCCTGTCTTTGTTGAAGAGTTAGATGCGTGGCAGTTGCAGGACAAAATGGAGAGCGAACTTCCGCCCATCATGATTTATGGTGAAGACGTAACCCATATTGTGACGGAAGAAGGTATTGCTAACTTGCTGTTATGTCGCACACCTGAAGAACGAGAACAAGCCATCCGTGGTGTGGCTGGTTATACCCCAGTGGGGATGCAGCGTGATGAGACCAAAGTGGACGAGTTACGCCAGCGCGGCATTATTCAACGCCCAGAAGATTTAGGCATTGATCCAACACAGGTCAGTCGTGATTTGTTGGCGGCAAAATCGGTGAAAGATTTAGTTAAATGGTCGGGTGGTTTATATAGCCCCCCAAGTCGCTTTAGAAACTGGTGATCGACATGGAAAAGTTAAAATTTGAATTGCAATCAGCGCCACTGAGCGCTGAACAAGCGGCGGTCATTTGTGGTGTGGTCGGTTCTGGAAATTTAGAAGTCTTGGTTTCACAGCATGATCAGGCGGATATTTGTCAGATTGAAGTCACGACATCAGCCGTCGGTTTTCAACATGTTTGGAAGTCTGTGCTGAATGAGTTTGCACAACGTCATGCAGTAGCAGGGCTTAAATTTCAGTTAAATGATATGGGCGCAACCCCAGCAGTGGTGAACCTACGCTTAAGCCAAGCAATATCTATGTTTAAGGGAGTATAGAACATGGATCAAGTGATGCTCAAAAACAGTTTTTATGAAAAAACCGCACGTGCGCGGATTCAAGCGCTCGTCGATGCTCAGAGTTTTAATGAAATATTAAAGCCTGCTGAAATTGAAGTTAGCCCACACCTGTCTGCTTTGGATATTCCGGGTAGTTTTGATGATGGCGTGATTATTGGTACGGCACGTGTAAACGGAACACCTGTACATATCATGGCTCAAGAAGGGCAATTCATGGGTGGAGCTGTGGGTGAAATCCACGGGGCGAAAATTGTCGGTCTTTTGCATAAAGCCATTCAAGATCAAGCGCAAGCGGTACTGTTTTTTGTCGACTCAGGTGGCGTGCGCCTGCATGAAGCCAATGCAGGTCTGATTGCTATTTCCGAAATTATGCGTGCGATGTTGCAGGTACGAAATGCAGGCATTCCCATTATTACGGTGATTGGTGGAACCTGTGGCGCTTTTGGTGGTATGGGCATCAGTGCGTGTTTAAGCAGTGCCATCGTCATGACGGAAGAAGGGCGTTTGGCACTGTCTGGTCCAGAAGTGATTGAAACAGTGAAAGGCGTAGAAGAGTTTGATTCGAAAGATCGTGCTTTGGTTTGGCGCGTTACAGGCGGTAAACATCGTTACTTACTGAACCATGTACAGGCTTTGGTTGAGGATGATGTCGCAGATATTCGTGATGCGATTTTAACGCAGCTAGATGCTAAGGTCGCTTCTTTAGACTTAGAACAATTATTGCAACAGCAGCAACAGCTTGAGCAACAATACCAACGCTGGTTTGGTAAAAATGATGGTTTACAGATTTGGCATGATATGGGCATTACACAGCCAGAAAAAATTCCGATGTTGTCTGCCCATGAAGTTGTGTTGTTAAAGCAAGGATGAGCTCATGAATACAGAATTACTTTTACAACAGTTGTTTCCGCGTCAACTGGATTATCAGATCGAAGGTTATGTGATTAAGGGCAATGCGCAAACGGATGCAGGCCCAGTGCGGATTCTTGGCACAGTCAATGCAGCACCTATTAATCAAGACATAGCCATTCAATTATCCTCAGAAATTTTGAAATTGGTACAACAAGGCAATAAAACTCCCGTGGTCTTTATTGTGGATACGCAAGGTCAAGATCTTTCCCGTGCTGATGAGTTACTGTGCTTAAACCGTACCTTCGCGCATTTGGCATCTTGTGTTGACCTACTGCGCAGAAGTGGACATGCCAACCTCACGATTATTTTTGGTCAAGCTGTCAGTGGTGGATTCTTGTCCTATGGCCTCATGGCAAACGAAGTTTATGCACTCAGTGATTCGCAAGTCAAAGTTATGGACTTAAACGCGATGGCACGGGTCACTAAAATTCCAGTCGAAAAGTTAAAAGAGTTGTCACAAAGCTCAGCTATTTTTGCTCCAGGGGCAGAAAATTTTTACAAAATGGGTGCAATCAATGCCATTTGGCCAGATTTGGAGACCGATTGGGTTAGCCAAGCGCTGTTAAATCAACAACAACATCTCGAAGCTTATCGGACAGATCAACGCCGTGTGGTGGGGCAGCAGCGTCAAGGGCGTGTGTTGTGTAATACCATTATTGAGAAAGTTGTCCACAGTTAAGGAAGCAGATATGGATCGTCATGACTTAGCTTATCTTTGTGATTCAGCACACCTACATTTTTTAGATGTTTCTTTACCTGAAACAGTGAAACAAAAGGTGTATCAGCTGTTGAGCCAACATATTCCAATGACCGTTTGTCGGCAGGACGATATGGATGCGGGACAAGTGAAGCTGGCGATCAATTGCTTGGTTGAAGGCTATAAATATCGGGTGGCGTGCTTAGTCGAGAAACACGAGATCGAGCAGATCACTCGTCCGCTTTCTTTACAGGCTTTGTTAAAAGCGGACTCGCAGATTCTACAGCGTAAACAGTTGAGTAGTTTTGCAGGCAACTTAGAACAATTGGGCTGCAAAGTATATGTCTATGGCTCCTATGCCTATGAATATCTCACTAAAGAAGCTTATGTACGTTCAACATCAGACTTGGATTTGGTGTTATATCCAAAAGATTTAACACACACTTCAGAGATTCTAAATCTGCTTCAACAGGCTCAAGCCCAGAGTTCTATCCGCTTGGATGGAGAGATTCAAATCCATCCAGACTGGCATGTGTCATTTAATGAGTTAATTGCGGTTTTTCCTGAAATGAACCAGCAAGTGATCGTCAAAGGAATTCAGCGTGTCGAGATGCTGAGATTAGAACAATTATTCGAAGGGAAGCTTGAATATGCAACTACTACAACCACATGAAGTTTTATGCCCAAGCATTATCAGGACTGCTGAAAGATTAGACCGTTTGGCATGTATGGCGCTATTGGATGAAGCCAGTTTAGAACATAAGCCCGGTTTGGTTTGTCCAAGTTCGCAGGGCAGTCATCGTGACATGGACTTTAGCTTATTCCAATGTAGTGTAGATGCTTTACAGGGCTATTTTCAGGCGCAATGTTTGAACGGTTATCGCGATGTCGATTTTGACGAGATTCGACAATGTGGCATTTTAGCTGAACAAAAAATGATGACTGCAACTCAGCAGATCAATACCCATAAAGGGGCGATTTTTAATTTAGGTTTTGCCAGTGCTGCAGTAGGACAATGTCTAGCAGCTGATAGTCCCTTGAATGCAGGCTCAATCAGTCACAAAATTCAAAGTACTTGGCAGGATGAACTGTTACATCATTTAGAGCGTAATCCCAACAGCCACGGACAACGTATGCGTAGTCAATATGGCATCACAGGGGCGATTGAAGAGGTGGCTTCAGGTTTTAAAACGGTGATGGATGTTGCCTTGCCAACGTATATCGAGATTTATGCCAGAACGGCCAATGCACAGCAGGCTACAATTCAGACTTTATTCAGTCTGATGGCCTATGTACAAGACACCAATATTGTTTGGCGTGGTGGTTTATCAGCCTTATATATTGTGCAGGATCTAGCCAAGCAGTTTTTGGCTCGTGGCGGTGTGCTACAGCACACTTGGGTGCAAGACGTAGCTAAAGTGGAAGATTATTTCGTTCAGCATCGTTTAAGTCCGGGGGGCAGTGCCGACTTGTTGGGGGTAACTTTATTCATGCTGAAGGTGGAACATGAATTTCGCAATCATATTTAGTGGGCAAGGACTCCAAAGCTTAGGGCATGTGCAAGAGCTACTCACTTTGGCAGATGAGCTTCATGTATCAGAGAGTTTAAAGCAATATTTGCCGCGACTATTTTGTTCCGATTTAACCGAAGCAGATTTGTATGTGAATGAATTTGCGCAGCCTTTTATTTTTGCTTTGCAATGGTGTCGTTGGCAAAAGTTAAGACCTGAGATTGAAGACCTTATGAGTTTCTCAGGTTATTCACTCGGAGAGTTAAGTGCGCTCATTTGTGCAACGCAGATAGGTTTGGAGCAAGGACTATATTTAGCCCAGCAGCGTGCCTCGTTAATGTCTTCAGCCTCTCAGCATGCATGTGGCTTAATGGCTGTTCAGGGCATCAATCTCAATACACTTGAAGCGTTGTTGACTGAAACGTCAACCGCACTTTCCATTAAGCTCAGTGATAGTAGTTTTGTCGTGGGTGGGGCTGATGCCAATTTACAGCAATTGACCCGGCAACTCGAATTGCGAGGAACACGTTTTGTTAAACGCTTGAATGTCACCGTTGCATCGCATACGGCATGCATGGATGCTGCGGTTCAGCCGTATCGGCAGGTTTTACAACAACAAGACTTTGCTGGTTTGTGCACGGCCATGATTAGCGGTTCGGGTGGGCATAAGTTTTTTAAGACCACAGATGCCGTGAGTGTGCTAATTCAGCAAATGAATCACGCGATTGATTGGGATGCTTGTTTAAGTGCAATACAAGAAAATCAGCCTGATGTAGTCTTAGAAATTGGGCCAGGCAACGCCTTAAGTAAAATGCTCTTGGAGCGGAATCCACATTGTATTGTACGTGCGGTGGATGATTTTAAAAGTTGGTCTGGATTGCAGGTATGGTTAGAAAAACAAAGTATTGGATCATCCTGAAACGAAGATGATATGAGATGAAATGTATTCGGTGTTTTTTCGTTTTAAATCACATTCAGTCGTCCTGAAGATCGTTCAATGTCTACATCACTTCTTCAGTATGTAGATGAACTGAATAACACATGAAGAGCCGTGTTCCCTTATCCGCTTTTTGTCCTGATTAAATTAGCTTGAATCTACGACGAATGGTTGGTTTAGAAGGGCAATGGATTATTGATAGCAATCATGTTTATCGAGTTTTAAAACGCAGTATGATGCTGAATTTTCTATTCTACATATCATCATTTATTTTTAATTTTTAAGCGATTACCTCACTCGTTTATGGGATTTTAGAACAAAATTGTGCTCCAAAATCTATAATCTTCCACTATGCGTATGGTCTCACTATTAGATAAATAAAAATGATGAAAATAACAAAAAATACCAAAAAATAAAAAAAATTATTGAAAATTTTAAAAAATGTGATAGATTTCACGCTTACTTTTTATATGTGTGAACCTCTATATAAAAAAGTATCTATAAAAAGCAATGTTATTCATGGCGATTGCTTTTTGATTATCTAATTTAATAGTTTTAGGTCGTTATATGAAAAATTTTCTTACTACTGCATTATTGGCTTCTGCTGGTTTAGTTTTAGCTGGACAGGCAAATGCGGCTACCACTTCAAAAACAGCAACTGCTGACTTTAAAGTGAAAATTGAAGTGCTTTCTACTTGTGCAATCAATGCCACTGATATTGATTTTGGTAGTGTAAACAGTGCTGTGGCTGCAAATGATAAAACAGGAACATTAAATGTTACTTGTACAAGCCAAACACCATATAAAGTGGGTTTAGCAGGCAGTGGGAAAATGACACATGAGACAGATACTTCATCTAGCATCGCATATCAGTTATTCCAAAATGCGAGTGACAAAAGCCAGTGGGATAATAATAGTAATCTATACTCAGGTGTAGGTTCAGGTAGCGTACAGGCTATTCCTGTTGTTGCAAAAGTATCTGGTTCAACAAATGTTCGAGCAGGTAAATATATCGACACGGTTACCGCTACAGTAACGTATTAATTTTTGCTATCGTAAGGATATTCTTCACGAAAAGGGTATCGGCATGAAAAATACGTCGCGTTGGTCAAATGTACTGCGTAAGTGTAGCTTAGGTATATTGGCAACGAGTATTTTTATGATACAGGCGCATGCTGCAAGTTTGCAGGTTGCGCCTATTTTATTGGAATTTTCGCCTCAAGAAAAAGTCAAAGAACTTTGGTTAACCAATACTGGGGATGAAGCCATCCAAGGTCAAGTTCGAGTAAATGCTTGGACGCAAACCAATAATCAAGATATTTTAACCCCGTCTAAAGATCTGATCGCAAGCCCAATGGTATTGACGATTCCCGCAGGCCAAAGACAGTTGGTTCGTCTTATTCGTAGTAATGCAAGCAATAACTCATCTGAGCAAGCTTATCGTTTGATTGTTGATGAGCTACCGAACCCTCAAGCAGAAAAGCAAAGTGGTCTTCAGTTGTTGCTGAAATATTCAATTCCTGTATTTTTTAAGGCCTCAAGCACTGATGTCATTCAACAAGGTGTAACCTCGCTCAATGGCATGACATTTAAATACAATGCGAACAAATTAACGGTTACTAACCTGTCTCCGCACTATAAACGTTTTAGCCAGTTTGCCTATGTTGATGCGCAGGGGCAAAAAACACCCATCCAAAAAGGACTCATGGGTTATGTGCTGAGTGGTCAAAGTATGCAATGGTCTATTCCTGCTACGATAAATGTCAAACCTAATGGAAAATTTGTAGCAGTTGTAAATATGGATGTTCGGGAACAAGAACTTCCTATATCGCCTTGATATCTTATGTCTTTGGGAGTTTCTTCATTGAACGTTCGAGTCGGTCGTTTACTCTGTGCAGGGCTAATTATTGTTATTGCTCCTCACGTTTTTGCAGAGTCGGACTCCCCAGAGCAAGCAAGTGAAATCCAGCAAGACTTATACTTGGATGTCGAACTTAATCAGTCTGTTCAGCCACAAATTGGTCATTTCCTGCAACGAGGTCAACAGCTTTATATAGACCGTGCATCTTTAGATAGTTTTGCCATTCATGCGGATGCTCCGCAAATGCTCATAGATCAAGCTACTTATATTGCGCTTGATCAAATTAATGGATTGAGCTATCAGTATGATAATTTGAATCAGAAAATATCAATACAAGTACCTGTCGAGTTGTTAAGCGGACAAAACCAATATGGTTATCAAGCTTTACCTGCCGCCAGTATTAACCCATTACAAGAAAAAAAGGGGCTGTTACTTAACTACACGGCATTTGCCCAACAAAATGATGATGTTTTTTCATTTAATGGTTGGAATGAGCTACGCTATTTTGGCTTATTTAATGGCGTTTTAAGTCTGTCAGGAAATTATCAGTATCGAGATCATGTCGCGACTGATGGTCAAATACTTGATACGTATTGGGAAAAAGATTTTCCAAATCAATTGCTTCGATTGCGTTTAGGTGATGCTCAAAGTGATGCGCTTACATGGACACGTTCAACGCGTTTGAGCGGTTTGAGCATATCTAAAAACTTTGCATTACAGCCTTATACGGTAACCACGCCCTTAATGAGTTTTAAGGGGCAGGTGACTTTGCCCTCTCAAATTGATCTGATTATTAATGGGATCAAGCAATCTTCACAAAATGTGGTACCGGGGCAATTTGATATCCAAACCATCCCGAGTATTACGGGGGCTGGAAATGCCCAGATGGTCATTACCGACATCAATGGTCAGCAGCAAGTTCAAAGTTTTTCTTTGTATCGTGCCAATCATTTATTGGCACAGGGACTAAATGATTGGTCTTTGAACTTGGGTTATCCTAAGCTTAATTATGGTCTATCTTCTTTTGATTATGCGAATGATCCCGCTTTTAGTGGAAATTATCGTTATGGGCTAAGTAATACTTTCACAGTAGAAACGCATGCCGAGCTTACGGAACAATTGCAACAAGCAGGTTTAGGAACAGTTTATCAATTAGGCAAGCGCGCAGGGCAAATCAATGTTTCCTATGCTTATAGCCATACATCCGAGCAACAAGGTCAATTGTTGGGTTTTGGCTATAGCTGGAACTCCGCATTGCTCAGTCTAAACTATAATGGCCTACGTCAGTTCGGACAGTTTAATGATATTGCAAGCTTAAACGATGCAACATTTGCAAGCCAGTCTGATCAATTTTATATGGGACTAAATACTAAATTTGGACAATTTGGCGGTAGCTATATTCAGCAGGAATACATAGATCAAGCGAGTAATCGTTTTGTCTTGCTCAACTGGTCTTATATTTTACCGCGACGAATGAACTTGAATTTGAGTTATAGCCGTGACTTGTTAAATAAAGAGAATAGTTATTATCTATCTTTAAATTTACCATGGGCAAAGCGTAATTCTGCGACACTTACCGCTCAGCGTAGCAATGACCAAAACCAAATGAGTCTGAATGTTTTACATTCTGTGGATCAAGACCAAGGTGGTTTAGGTTGGCAAGCTTTAGCCAACCATACTGAGCAATATTCACAATTTCAGGGGCAGTTGGATTATTTAGGACGTTATGGTTTGGCACAATTTAATGTGCAACATACCGAATCTGATCAACAAAATAATACCAGTGCTTATGCTTCTGTGAGTGGTGGGTTGGTGATTTTAAAAGATACAGTATTAGCTAAACGTCTGGGCAATGGTTCATTTGCAGTTGTTTCAACAGATCAAGTTGCAGATGTACCTGTACGTTTAGAAAATCGTTTAATTGGCAAAACAAATCGGAAAGGTTATTTACTACTTGATTATTTAAATCCGTATCAACATAACAGTGTGGCTGTAGATACTTTGGATTTACCGATCAATTTAAAAATTGAAACGACCCAGCAGGATGCAGTTCCTCGGCAGTCGAGTGGGGTATTTATTCGGTTCCCGATGTATCAGGTCAAATCAGTACAACTTCAAGTGGTCGATTTGCAAGGAAATAACCTTTCGGTAGGAACTTCTGTCTGGCAAGAAAAACCAAATGAGCAACTTCAACCGACGACTATTGTGGCGCATGATGGTATGGTGTATTTGGATAATGTAAAAAATAATACCCTATATATAGGTGATCAGCTCAAGCAGTGCAGAGTAAAGTTGCCAGATCTTGAAACTTTAAATGGTTATAGTGATTTGGGGCAAATCGTATGTCAGTAAACTACAGTCACTGGTTTAAAATGAACTATTCTAGCCAGTATTTGGCTTGTATTGGCTTGTTGCTCCTTAGCTGTGGGCTGATCTATTCGCCTGCGCATGCAGAAAGCTGCTGGATTGGGGGGGCAACTCTCAGTTTAGGTACTGCAAATGCTCAAGGTTCTTCTACTGCTTCAACGGACGTCACGGTTAGCTGTAACTCTAATTGGAGTCAGCCGGTCACATATAAAATGTGTTTAGCAATTGATAGTACATCTCCTTCGGGGAATGATCCTCGTAGTATGATTAGCTATAATCCTGAAACACTGCTCAATTATCATTTGTACTATGATGCTGCGCGAACGTACAAAATTCCAGGTTCAGACCGTAAAAGTCAGGTGCAGTGCCAGACTTTTCAAGTCGAGGCTGGGCAGGCGAATGCAAGTACTCAAATTAAAATATATGGACAAGTGCTCGCTGGGCAAGTGGTTCCTGCGAGAAGTTACACCACAAATAGTGTAAATCTGAAACTTTATTCTGCTTTTCGTTATGGTTCTGCAATACCTAGCAATGAAGAGGTTTTTGCAAATTCAAATACAGGAAATAATAACCTCATCGTTAACTCCAATTATGAAAATAGTTGTTTAATCCAATCGGCTACGGATATTGACTTTGGAGCTGTTGAGCAATTAAACACCCCATTATTTGGTTCAGGACTTATTCGTTTGGCTTGTCCAACAGGAACCAGTATGCAAGTTAGTTTGGATAATGGCGTAAATGCGCAAGGAAGCCAAAGACGAATGAGAAATGCAGTGGGAAGTTATATTCAGTACAATTTATATAAAGATGTTAGTCGTTCACAAATATGGCAGGCGAATGTTTTTTATCCTGTAGATAACCAGAGTGTTCCTGTGTATGCAGCTGTTCCAGCTCAAACAATCACAAGTGTTGGACAATACTC
This sequence comes from Acinetobacter sp. WCHAc060042, assembly GCF_003231195.1. Classification (NCBI taxonomy): domain Bacteria; kingdom Pseudomonadati; phylum Pseudomonadota; class Gammaproteobacteria; order Moraxellales; family Moraxellaceae; genus Acinetobacter; species Acinetobacter sp. WCHAc060042. The sequence continues at coordinate 57,559 of NZ_QKVN01000001.1, read as the reverse complement.
CGACACAATCACAGTCACTTTAACTTACTAAGTTGCTCATTATTCCTTTTAAGCTTAATAGGTAATGGTTGCGGTCACTTTGTCACTATATTGTCCTGCAGGGACATTAGCATTGGGAACTTTTCCCCAAATGGTAATATTTTGCGTTTGCCCAGTACCTTGTTGAGACAAACGATTGTCTGCAATATTGCCCCATTCTTTACTCATGGCAGCATCTTGGTATAGCTGATAAGGAATTTGTATAGAAATATCATTACTATGCTTTAAACTGCCATTGCTGTTTAACGCAATGTTATAGGGTGTTCCATTGGTACAATAAACATTTAAACTTCCTGTCACTTGCACATTCTGTGCATTACGAGTCACTGTTCCAAAATCAATATCTGAAGTACTGCCTGTTCCAATATCGCAAATTTCTGTAACTTGCATTTTGACTTGAAATTGTGAGGATTGACGATCACTCATGGTATACGCCGAAACAGAAATGACGGCAAGAATTGCGAAAGAATATTTGAAAAGTTTCATGGTGTACTGTCTCCACGAGACTACAATGATTATCAATAGTTATGTGACTAATATAGGGAAATATAGCGTTGATTACTATAATTTATATTACATAATAATGCAGAAACTGAATTATATTTAATCGTTTGGTAAAACCATGTTGGTATAAGTTATAAAAAAACTGTTTAATTATCAAAACAATGTAAATAATGTTAAGAATATTTCACCAGTGTCACGAATTTTAAACGGTGCCCTTGCATGATGGTTGTTTAATAAATAAGCATTGGGGACAACCGTGATTCTTCGAAATAGAGCCATTAAGCTGTTAAGTTTGAGTGGTGGTTTTTTATTGTGTAGCAGCGTACTTGTTGGATGTAATGACGACGATAATAAAAACAATACTGCACCTGACGTGCAGAATAAAGCACTCGAAGTCAATCTTCTTCACATTAATGATAGCCACTCACACTTAGATGAGGAGACGGTAAAATTAATGTTAGAAACTTCGGCAGGAAAGCGAGAGGAAATCCAAGTCTCGAATGGTGGTTTTGCACGAGTCACAGCATTGATGAATGATTTGGCGAGTCGTGAGAAAAATGCAATCAAAATTCACGCAGGAGATGCCATAACGGGGGATCTGTATTTTACCTTGAAAGAAGGTGAGGCCGAGGCAGACCTTATGAATACGGTATGTTTCGATACGATGACCTTGGGCAACCATGAATTTGATAATACAGATGCTGGTCTACAAAAGTTTATGGGTTTTTTAAACGATAAAGGCAGTTGTAAGACTAAAACTCAGATACTCAGTGCCAATGTCGAGTTTGGGCCAAGTTCACCGTTGTATCGAACAGATTTGGTGAAGCCGTATACCATTATGGAAAAAGAAGGGCAAAAAATTGCATTGATTGGCCTTACCATTGCCAATAAGACCAAAAATGCATCACGCCCAAATACAGATACAGTATTTAAAGATGAAGTTACTACTGCACAGAAATATATTGATGAACTAAAACAGCAAGGCATCAATAAAATTATTGTACAGTCGCATTTGGGTTATGGGGCGGAAAAAGAACTGGCTACACAGTTATCTGGAGTTGATGTGATTGTGGGCGGAGATTCGCATACTTTATTGGCCGATGCAAAGTTGAAGAACTATGGCATCACCCCTGAGGGTGATTATCCAACTTTATTGAAAAATAAAGAGGGTGATCAAGTTTGCGTAGTACAAGCATGGCAATATGCGTATGTGGTGGGGCAGTTAAAAGTCAACTTTGACGCCAATGGTAAAGTTGATGCTTGTACAGGTAAGGCCAATGTATTGATTGGTGATGACTTTAAACGTACTGCAAAAGATGCAGTCCTACTGAATACAACTGAAATCGCGCATATTAGGCAAGATGTTGAAAATAGCAATGCTTTACAAATTGTACAGCCTGATGCGACGGCTTTAAGTATTTTAGAACCGTATAAAGTGGCTAAAAATTTATTAGGCAAAGAAATTGTAGCAAGAGCTGAAAGCAATCTTTGCTTACGTCGTGTTCCAGGCACCACTAGAGATGCCTCACGTTCAAGTCTAGGAGATATTTGCAATAAAGCTGATTTCACCAATCAACATGGTGGAGATGTGCAACAATTGGTGGCAGAAGCCTTTTTACAACAAGGCAAAAAGTATTTTAATGCGGATATTTCGATTCAAAACGGTGGCGGGGTCAGAGTCGATGTACCACAAGGCGATATCACGGTTGAGAAAATTTATACGGTCTTGCCTTTTAAAAATACATTGGTGCAATTACAAGCCACGGGGCAGGAAATTAAATCAACTTTAGAAGACGCGATTGATGCCGTGGTTTTGAACAACACTGGCAGTTATCCCTATACAGGGGGCTTAACGTGGGATGTCGATTTAACCCAAACCAAAGGCCAACGGGTATCGAATTTACAAGTGCGAAATGCTGATGGACAGTATTTGCCTTTAAATGTAAACCAAACTTATCAAGTGATTACCATTAATTTCCTTGCCGATGGTCAAGACTTTTATACCAGTTTAAAAGGTATCACGGGTGATCGTCGGATTGATGTGGGTTTAGATTATGCTGAAGCTTTCTTACAGTATGTCGAAAGCATGCCAGGTGCGAAAGGACAAAAGGTGTTAACACGCTTACCTGTTGAGCACTACAGTACACAACATTATAAAGAGTAAAGCTGGTTTAATGCCTCAAAGTCAGTCGGTATGTAACTGACTTTGAGGCCATTCAAACATCAGCTTAAATGAGCAATCATCCGTATTCGATTTCATTTAATTTTTGAGACTTCGCTACATAAAAATACGACTTATACGTGCTGATTTAGTGCATAGACATAGGCCTGTTGTATTTGCCCATTCTCTAAAGTGACCTCAGTTAAAACACGCTGATATTCACTGCCTTCGAACTCATCCAAGCTGTTCCACAGGCTATCTAATTGTTCTGAACTAAAAATATATCCATTAATAGTTTGCCCATCTGGACTCAGTGTCAGGCCAGGAAAGCCAAGTTCTGCACCCCAACCAGCTTCTTTAAGCCATCCCTTCACAGATCCTTTGTGCCATGTACCGCCAATCGCTTCTAAAATATGGGCATTGGGTTTATTGGGAGCTAAGGTACCGTAGACAAATAAGTGTTGTTGCATGAGGTCGAAATTCCTAAGGTGTTGGGGTGGATGAATGGAGTGGTTTTATTGAAAAAATAACGATGAGTGCAATTAGGATCAGAAAAATATTTAAGATAACGATGCCATTCCAGCCATAGCTTTGCCAAATATTTCCGCCATAGGCGCCTATAATGCTTGAACCTAAATAATAAAAAAGCAGATACAAGGAGGTGGCGTGGCCTTTATTGGATGTTGCGAGTTCGCCTACGCGACTGCTGGCAATGGCATGGGCAATGAAAAAGCCAGTGGTCACACAGCCAATACCAAGAATAATCAGAAATAAAGATGCAGAAAGGGTGAGTAGCACGCCTAAAAGCATGCATGAAAAGCCCAAAATCATCACCTGCTTTTTGCCTACTCGGTCTGCGATATTGCCTGCGATAGAAGAGGAGATAATACCCAAACTATAAGATAAAAAGATCAGGCTGATCTGAGTTTGGCTTAAATGATAGGGTGCTGCAAACAGTCTAAAGGTCACATAATTAAACAAAGTGACAAAGATACTGGTGAGCAAAAAACCGATGACATAAATTTTTAACAGCCGTGTATGACTTAAGTGTGCATACCATGTATGTAGATGGAACTTAAAAGAGAGACCTTGCTGGGCAGTGAAATTTCGCGAATTAGGTAAGAGTTTCAAAAAACCTAATGCACAGAACAGACAGATGCCGCCGAGAATCGCCATGGAAATACGCCATGAGAAAAACTCGGTCAAAATACCCATGCCAACACGTCCCATCATGCCGCCAAATGCTGTGCCTGCAATATATAGCCCCATGGTTTTAGCTAAATCTTTCGGGCTAATTTCTTCTGCAATCCAAGCCATAGCAACAGCAGGAACTCCACCCAAAACAAAACCTTCTAAGCTTCTTGAAAGCATGAGTACATGCCAGCTCGGTGAAACTGCGCACACGACATTAAGTATTGAAGCCAAAAGCATCGAGAAAAACATCAGCCCTTTTCTGCCCAATGTTTGTGAAAAAGCACTGGATAGCACGATCGACATGGCTAAAAAGCCTGTGGTTAAAGACAATGCAAGCGCACTTGCACTGGGCGCAATATGGAAACTTTGACTTAAATTGGGTAGCAAGGGCTGTACGCAATAGATTAGCGAAAAACTGGCAAAGCCTAATAGGAACAACGCCATACCCGCTTTTTTATATTCCCGTGTACCTTTGTTGATCGTTTGTGGAATGGATTGCTGAAAGGTAGACCAGTCTGCTTCTATCGAAGAGCTCAGTTTCATGACTTAACTGACTTAATATGGAGAAGAGCTTTTATTTTAAGAAGTGCATGTATATATGTATAATATATATATAACTCAATAATGGTATAGCTTTTATATATGGAACTGCGCAATATTCAGTACTTTATTGCTATCGCGGAAGAGCAAAGTTTCTCTAAAGCAGCCTTGCGTCTTGGTATAAGTCAGCCTCCGTTGAGTATGCAAATTAAAAAGTTGGAAAATGAAATCGGCGTTGAACTTTTTTATCGTTATTCTCATGGCGTTGCACTGACACCAGCAGGGGAAACTTTTCTTAAAATGGTCTTGCCCATTCAGAATCAACTGAAAAATGCAGTGAAATTGACCCAAAGTACGGCAAATGGTGAATGGGGAGAACTAAGGCTCGGCTTTACAGGCACCTCAATTTTAAATTCTTTAATTCCGACCGCCATCCAAGCATTCCAGCAGCGATATCCGCAGGTTAATTTGGTGTTAAAAGAAGCCAATTCTTTGATTTTAATTGAAAGTTTACTGAATAATGAATTAGACATTGCGATTGTTCGGCCACCTGCACAGTACCCGAAAGCTATTACGATTCGTAACTTGATTGATGAAAAGTTGATTGCTGCTTTGCCTTTACATTATCCCGCAGATGAAGAGATGGTGGATTTTGCAGAATTTGCACATGAATGTTTTATTGTTTCTCCTCCTGAGGTGAGTGCTGGGCTGTATGCTGCGATTCTAAATACTTGCCAACAGCATGGTTTTACCCCAAAAGTTGGACAGCAAGCGCCTCAGATTGTTTCAATTTTATCGTTGGTTGCGGCGAACTTAGGGATTTCTTTGGTGCCTGAGTCCACCCAACAGCTCAAAATTGAAGGGATTAAATATAAATATCTAAAAAATAAAACCGCAACCATTGGACTCGGTATTGCGTTTAAAGCAGATCTGCGTAGCCAACCTGCAATCAACTTTTCCAGCTTATTGAATAGTATTGTGAGACAACATCACCTTTTAAATGCTTCACTTTGATTTCATGTATCTCGCTTGAGTCTGAGTTGTCAGTACATAATCCATCGAGTTAAAAGTATTTTATATCAGGGTGATCAGTTCAATTTAGTTGTAGTCCCATTGCCCTCTAAACAGCTAAATTAAAGCTGTTTAGGACAACAATGGAATAAATGATTTAGACCACTAACTTACGGTTTCGTTTTAATTGCTGTAACCCTTCTAACATAAGCACACATACTGCGAGCCAAATGGCGATATAGGTTGGCCATTCTGCCAAAGTAATACTTTCTCCTAAGGCGATTGAAACGGCCACTAACAATACGGGTTCGACATAAACCAACAGTCCAAACAGACTTAAGTTTAAATGCGGGGCAGACAAGGACTGAAATGCCAAAGCCAGTGCACTGATTAATCCAAGTCCTGAAATGAGCCACAGCGTATGTGAACTTGCAGATAGGCTTTCTGTGACAATACTGCCTTGCATAATAAAGTATAGACAGACAGGAACACTCAGCATCATGTCAAACCAAAGTCCGCCTATATTATTCGTCTCCGTTTTTTGTCTGAGCCAAAAATAGATCGGATAACCCAAGCAAATCAGCAGAGTGGGCCAAGTCAGGGTTTGAGAAATGGCTAAGAGATTCAATATCCCCAGTACTGCAAAAACACAGGACAGTTGTTGAAAACGAGACATTCGCTCTTTAAACGCAATCCGACCCACAATCACCATGCTAATTGGCATCATAAAATAACCGAGTGAAACATCCAGTCCATAGCCATGACTGGGTGCCCACATAAACAGCCACAACTGAATCCCAATTAAAAACGAAGATAACACGCGTGTTAAAACGAAAAAGCGCTCTTGGTAGAAACGGCGATAAATCACAATCACCTGAGACCAATTGCCTTTTAGCCATATAAAAAGTGTCAAACAGGGAATGCTCAATACAATGCGCCAGCCGTAAATTTCTGTGCCTGACAAAGAGCCCAATAGTGAAGTATAGGCAAACATTAATGCAAATAGCACTGAGGCCGTGACATTTAAACTAATGCCAAGTGTTGTATTGGGATGCTGAGGCATAAAACGGGTCTTAAAACGCATGAATAAGTGATATTTTATTGCAGTCTTATTGATAAATTGGCTTATATTGTTTAGCTTAAATGAGAAATTTTCTCGTGGAATGCGCTTGATGCAATTAGATAAATTTGATTTCGCTTTATTGCAGCATTTGCAAAAAGATTGCCTCACGCCACTACGAGAATTGGCAGACTTGGTGCATTTATCAACCGCCTCAGTACAGCGTCGCATTCAAAAATTAAGAGACAGTGGTTATATTATTGGTAATAACGCAGTACTGGATCCAGACAAACTGGGGCAGGTGGTTACGATTTTTGTCGAGGTTCGTGTTAACCAAACTCATGTGACAGATCTTGACGTGTTAAAAGCGAGTTTTTCAATACCAGAAGTACAGCAGTGTTATTACGTAACAGGTGAGGCGGACTTTATGTTGGTACTTTTGGTGCCGAGTATGAGTCGCTTTCAAGCCTTATGTGATCAGCTTTTTCATCAAAATGCGAATGTACAGTGGTTTAAAACCACTGTTGTGTTAGAGCGTATCAAAGCGACATTAGACGTGCCTTTTCAGTCTTAAATGAAGGACAGCGCTGTATCACACAAAAGCATCAGTTTTATCTGATTTAAATATATTGCTTGATCTAGCATTCACCTAATAAAAGCTGATCGCAATTAATAACAAGCAGACTCCTACCCACAGACCTTCTGCTGAACGTTGGTAGGAATAGCAGATCAGACATAGAGTCAATACAATGGCCCCCCACAAATATGATTTGACGTTTGGTGTAAAAATGACAACAAAAACCAGCACGCTAATCAAGATGTTGGCAAGACGAATGAACCGAACTGGGTTCATGTCAAGCAAGCTCTAACTTCATCTCATACCATTGCATTCCTCCATGAGTCGAATCTGATTTTTGCAGGAGTTGAAAACCAAATTTCTCATACAATTTGAGATACTGTTCTTTACACATCAAATAGATTGCAGCTTTGTTCAGGCTTTTTGCTTTCTCAATAAAAGCGGTCATGAGTTTTGCCGAATAACCTCGTCCTTGAAATACAGGGTCAACAACGACAGACATGATGACAAGGTTCGTGCCAGAGGGTGTATGGCCTTTTAATTCTTTAAAGTGTTCATCAGACATTACGACTTTATCTGCACAGCCACTATTAATGAAACCGATAACATGACGTTCCACTTCTAAAACAATGAAACCTTCGGGATATTGTTCGGCTCGAATTTGAATTTTTGCTTGGCTTGCCGCCTCATCTGCTGAATATGCTGCAGACTCAATTTCGAAACAACGTGCAACATCAGTGAGTTGAACAGAACGAATAATTTCTTGCATAAGAAAAACTCGGATAATTTTGAAAATATTCTAAAGCATAAATTAAGTGTATATACTGCATTTTATTGCATTGAAAAATGAATAATATGCACTCTATACCTCATGCTTTTGATCTCAATTTACTCTTGGTTTTTCGCGCTTTGTATCAGCATAAAAGTGTAGCTAAGGCCGCTGAGTCTATTTATATCAGTGCTTCTGCCTTTAGCCATGCACTGAATAGATTGCGAGATGTGATGGAGGATCCTTTGTTTGTACGCATGAAAGGGGAAATGTTGCCAACCAAAAAAGCAGAGGAAATAGCGCCCTCCATTTTTGAAAGCTTAGCGCTCATCTCTCAGCAATTATTTCAAGTCGAACCATTTGATCCCCTTTCAAGTATGATGGAATTTGTGATTGGCACAACAGACTATACGGCTTTTTGTGTTCTGCCTTCTCTCATGAAAAGACTGAGTGTGATTGCTCCCAATATCAAAATAAGAATTATGTTTGAACAGCAAGAGGCGCTGTTTCAAAGTTTAGTCTTAGGGCATGTGGATGCAGTTATTGGCTATTCCGAGCAAGGTGAAATGAATCATTCGGCAATAGTAGAGCAGCTCTGTTTTTCAGATCGTTATGTTGTTGTTGCGCCTAAGCGATTGTACAGCACGATGCGACTTGAGGACTATGTGGAGGCAAAACATATTCGTGTGAGTGCATGGGGGGAACATCATGGAATTGTCGATCGGGTCTTAAAAACCATGGGTATTACACGACAAATTGCGCTGGAACTACCAAATATGATGGTTGCACCTTATATTTTGGAGTCTAGCACTCTCATCATGACCTTACCTAGTAAAGCTGTTGAACAATTCAGAACGATACATGAGATTGATGTTTTTGACTTGCCGATTAAGGTCCCCGATTATACTGTCAATCTTTATACTTTGGCCTCGCATCAAACGACTTCACCCCAAAGTTGGCTGAGTCAGATTTTATTGAATGTTTTTGAGCCTGCAAATATTTGATGCTGTCTCTAAAAAATAGACCACTGATCAAGACATTAATCAGATCAGTGTTTTATACATCCCGCATTTTAGTCAATAAAGAATCGGCGAGCCGATATAAAGCCATGATACTGACCCCATAAGCCGACATAATTAAAGGAATATTGGGCCTGACACCCGCAATGAAGCTATAACGAATGCAATCAACCAGATACGTTATTGGATTGAACGCATGGATCATCTGCCAATGGGGAGACAGCGCATCAATATCATAAAAAATCCCCGATGAGAAAAGTAAAGGCAAGAGGATAAAGTTTGGAATGACTGCCAGTTGGTCAAAGTCATCAATCAGAAAGTTACTGATTAAGCCACACAGTGAAAAGAATACTGCCGTAATGAAAAGGATCATAAATAGGAGTATGGGGTGCATTAGGCTTAGATCTGTAAGCGCCCATGCCATGAGACTACTTATCATTGCGACCATAAAAGCCCGCATTAAACTGCCCATCAAATAACCATGCACAATTAGATGATTAGACATGGGGCTGGTTAGTAGTTCTTCTAAGGTTTTCCTAAATTTAGCCCTAAAGAAGCTAAGGCTGACATTGTCATAACTACTGGTGATGACCCCCATCAGAATTAACCCCGGCACAATAAAGTGCAGAGAGTTAGCTTGATCTGCGCTATTGGCGAGTGGTGTAGCCAAATTATGAAAAATGAATAAATATAAAGTCAGCGTCAGTGCAGGAGCGAATAAGCTTTGCGGCCATATTCGCAGAAATCGACGAATTTCTTGAGTTGCCAAGGCATGCACGGCTACTAGGCGTTGATGTCCATTCATTGTTTAACTCGAAATTGAGTGAAATAGTTTATTTCAAGACTTATCACATAAGCATTTACCCAAGCAGTCAGCAGGGTTGCCAACACTTGGGTATAAAACCGTCAGTGTTTATTCAAAATCTTTGTCTGTATAGAGCTTGGTTTTTTTCACCGCTTCAATGTCTTTGGCACCACCGAGCATCATGTTAATGCGGAGTTCTTTATTGAACTGTTCCATCACTGAGTTGACGCCTTCAGCACCTCCCAGTTGTAGACCGTAGAGAATTGGGCGACCAATGGCAACCACATCAGCACCGCTGGCTAAGGCTTTAAACACATGTGAACCACGACGGACACCACTGTCAAAAACAATAGGAACACGCTTATTGACGACTTTGGCAATGCCCGGCAACACATCAAAAGAGGATGGACCACTATCTAACTGACGACCGCCGTGGTTAGATACCCAAATGGCATCGGCACCCGCACGAATGGCCATGTCAGCATCCTCAGGCGATTGAATCCCTTTGACAATCACAGGCAGACCGGTCAATTTTTTTACATATTGAATATCTGACGGGGTGAAGGCTTGTTTGGCTTGGGCATAAATTTCGCTAATACCAGCCCCTTTACCTGTCTTCGAGCCATCTTTATTTTGTTGAGCAAACAGTTCTAAATTTGCAAAGCCCAAGGGAAACTGGAAGTTGTTTTTAATGTCATCCTCACGGTAGCCACCGACAGGTGAGTCCACTGTTAAAATGATGGCTTTAGCGCCATGCTCTTTGGCACGCTTCAAGGTAAACTCATTGAACTTGTCATTTTTACTCATGTAAAGCTGAAAGAAGAAAGGGTTTTTTCCTGAAACTTGAGCCACTTCTTCAATGGTTTTATTGCCATAGGTGCTGAGTGAAAAAATAGAACCTGCTTTTGCCATACCTTTGGCAGTTGAAAGCTCACCATCGACATTGGCCAAACCCTGAGCAGCCATAGGAGCTTGAATAATCGGGGTTTTTAAGTCAATGCCCAAGAACTTGGTATTGAGGTTAATATCTTTTAGTTCAATGCCTTGCATAATACGTGGCATGATATATTTTTTGTCAAAAGCAGAAGTGTTACTTCGTAAGTTATTTTCATCTTCTGCACCGCCACGAATATAACCAAAAGCACCCGATTGCATTTGCGCTTTGGCTTGCGCTTCTAAAGACGCAATATTCACGATTTTAATCGGCTGATTCACGCTGCTGGCTTTATAGCTGGTCTCTGCTGCATTGCTGAAGCTGGTGGCAATCGAGATTGCCAATGTACTGATGGATAAGACAATTTTATGGTGCTTTGACTTCATTTCGATGTTCCTTCCTGATTCAAACATATAGATGATTGGACTAGAATGTGTTGGGAGATGACGTTATTTTTTATTTTTTAGGCGTTCAAAACAATAAGTAGGATAGGAAGAAGTGTCTCATCTATATGACGAATACAGCTTAAATGTACTTTACATATGGGTATAGTAATCGGGTCGTGTCAGCTCATTTACCCCATAGCAGCTTAATTTCAAAAATATATGCTATCTTCTAAATCGCAAATTGCGACGTGATCTAACATGAAATCAATTGTCTGCTATCAACGTTGTAGGGCTATTTAATTTGATGTGTCTTTCTAGATCATTCTTTTCTATTTTTTAGGTTCTAAAATGCAAAAAGTACGTTTTATGTGTGCATCAGTTATTGGTGCAGTATGTTTGCTGATATCCCTGTGTACGCAAGCAAAGCCCAATGCACCGCATATCACACTCATTTCTCAAGTGAATGGACCTTCTTATAAAACCGATTTAGCAATTCAGTCGCACTTACAAGCAGAGGGTTATCAAGTACAGATTCTTGATCAGAGCCAAGATCCTAAACAAATTAAAAATACAGATTTAGTGATTTTATCCTCAACTGTAGGTTCAAAAAATTTAAAATCTGGTTGGCGGTATCTGTCTATACCCTTGATGACATGGGAAAGTGATTATGTTGATGACCTTGCAATGACTGGGAATAGAACAGGAACGGATTTTGGTGAGGTAGAAAAAACACGCTATTTATGGCTGGTCAATGCACCACATGAGTTATCCGCTCAACTCCCCGCAGGTACAGCAAATGTATATAGCAAACAAGAAAGCATGAATTGGGGGAAACCTGGTTTAGGCGCAACGATTATTGCAACCGTTTATGGTGAACCTGAAAAAGTTGCTATTTGGGGCTATGAAAAAGGCGCAACCATGGATTATGAATCTTTAGCGCCAGCCAAAAGACTCATGTTTTTCCTGCATAATGATACATTTACTCTGTTGTCTAATGATGGTTTAAAGCTATTTGATCGTTCTGTTGAATGGCTACTCAAGCCTTAATCATCTGCAAGAGCAAGACACTGTAACAGTGTATAACTGCTAAATTTTGGATTCATACGACCAAGCGCCTTGATTTGGATGTGCACATACTGTAGTAGACTATATTTAGATAAAAGAGTCGTTAAAATTAGACCGCATCATCAGAGGGATTCTAAACTGAATTGTTTTTATGGTGCGTTTGGAAACTGAAGAATAAAACCAGAAAAAGACATCAATAAAATTCTGTTATAGTTTTTTACCGCCTTACTGTAGCTACTTACTTCCATCAAATCGGATGAAAATTTGTTTCAAGAAAGAATCACAATCTTGATGGTGGCCTAATGTTTGTAACACAGCAACTGAATACAATGTCTGAACTGATTGAAGGACAGGGATTTTCAGAAAAACTACAGCATGTGCTGGCTCAGCAATATCTAAACTTAGAAGCAACATTGCTACGTGCCAAAGTTTTACGTGATTTTGCAAGTTCAAAAGTTCAGTATATTGTGCAGTCCGCTATTCAAGCAGAACAAGCTAGCGCAGCGTTTTTATTTGCACCTTTTATCTTGGCGAATCTAAATCACCCTGTGATTTATAACAGCCCAGCCACACCATCTGTTCTTAATATCCTCAACCGTTACTATCAAGCTGAGCAAAGACAAAACTTAAAAATAGATGATGTGCTTGAGGCACTGAATCTTTATTTAGATTTAAGTGATACCAGTTTAGACGATGTCGATTTTTTCTATAGTTCATTGATCAAAGCACTCTGTCGAACCGATGTTTCACAGATTTTCTTGGTGACTGCACTGGCACTCAATACGCAAAAAATAGCGGAACTTGAGCAGTTTTTTAAAGTAAAAATTTACTATATTCGCATCCATCCGCAAGATAGCATTATCGACAGTCGTGACTGGAATATGCGTAAATTATTCTTTAAAAACAAAGATGAACAGTATGTTGCTTTATGTGAAAAATTTGCCACGCTGAATGCAGAATTATTGTTGAGCTACGGCAGTTATAGCCTACAGCAAGCGACTCAATTGATCGAAGATATGTTTTATGCCGAGCATATCTATGAAAAATTGTCGGTCTATGCCGAGTATATGCAGACCTGTTTACAACATGGTGTGTCACGCAATCAGGCAACTTTTTTAGCCTAATTGATAGTTTTGATACGCCCTCGAACACTGCTCCTTTTCATCTTTATGCATAGACATAGGTCACTCAGATGTTTTTATATACAGACTTTGATCAAAATTTATTAAATGAACGTGTCGCGCAATTTCGTGATCAAACCCAGCGTTATTTAGCGGGGAAACTGACCGAAGAAGAATACCGCCCATTACGTTTACAAAATGGTTTATATGTTCAGCGTTATGCCCCCATGCTACGTTTGGCAGTGCCTTATGGCTTAATGAACTCAGCACAACTGCGGAAGGTGGCCGAGGTTGCACAGAAGTATGATCGTGGCTATGCACATATTTCAACGCGTCAAAATATTCAACTGAATTGGCCGCAGCTTGAAGATGTGCCTGATATTTTGCAGGAACTTGCTACGGTACACATGCATTCTATTCAGACCAGTGGCAACTGTATTCGAAACACCACCACAGACCAATATGCAGGTGTCGTTGAAGGGGAGCTCACAGATCCGCGCCCGACCTGCGAATTGATTCGCCAGTGGAGTACTTTCCATCCTGAGTTTTCATTTCTTCCGCGCAAATTTAAAATTGCGGTTTGTGCACACCCTGAGCAAGACCGTGCTGCTACGACCTTTCATGATGTGGGCGTCTATGTGGTTGAGAATGAAGCAGGGGAGTTGGGCTATCAAATTAAAGTCGGTGGTGGGCTTGGACGTACACCTTTAGCGGGACATGTGATTAAGCCATTTTTAGCCCGTGAAGATTTAATTGCTTATTTAGATGCCATCATGCGTGTCTATAACCTGCATGGCCGCCGTGATAATAAATACAAAGCACGTATTAAAATTTTAGTGAAAGCCCTGACCCCAGCAGGTTTTGCTGAAAAAGTTGAAGCCGAGTTTGCACATACTCAAACACTACTCAAGGTTCAGCCCAGTGTCTTGGCGAAAATGGATGCGGTGTTTCAGCCATTTACCTATGAACCTTTAGAACAATACGATTTTGAGGCTTTGTTCCAGCAGTATCCGAAGTTTAAACACTGGTTCAATATCAATACCCATGCACATAAAGTCGCGGGCTACCGCATTGTTACGATCAGCTTGAAACGGGCAGGTGTGGCGCCAGGGGATATGACTTCCGATGAAATGCGCTTAATTGCAGATTTGGCTGACCAATATACTTTTGGTGAGCTGCGAACCACGCATGAGCAAAATATTGCCTTAACTGACGTACGCCAAAAGGATCTGTTTGAACTGTGGCAAGTCTTGGATCGTGGCAATTTGGCTCGTGCACATATTGGCTTCCTGACCGACATGATTTGCTGTCCGGGTGGCGACTTTTGCTCTTTGGCAAATGCCAAATCTATTCCAGTGTATGAAGCGATTGCTCGCCGTTTTGATGATTTGGATGCTTTATATCATTTAGGTAAGGTCGATCTGAATATTTCAGGCTGTATGAATGCATGTGGGCATCACCATGTTGGCAATATTGGTATTTTGGGCGTCGATAAAAAAGGCGCTGAATATTACCAAATTAGCTTAGGGGGTAACTCAGATCATGATGCATCCATTGGTGATATTTTAGGCCCCTCATTTCCCGCAGAAGATATTCCAGATGTGCTCGAAGAAATTTTAAATACTTATTTGGATTTGCGTTTGGAGCAAGAATCCTTTTTGGAAACTTATAAACGTGTCTCCATTCAGCCATTTAAACAACGGGCTTATGCGGACATCGGATGATGTTGGATGTCCAAACTCAGTTGAAGACGCTAAAAACCGCGAGCTACCAAATCATGGCTATTTTGGCCGTTTGGAGCGGTGCTTATGTCTTGCAAAAGCTGTTGAATCTGCCTGTTGCGTCGGGTGTGTTGGGCTTCTTTCTACTGTTGTTCTTACTCGAAATGAAGTGGTTGAAATTAGCCCACATTGAACGCGGTGCAGATCTATTATTGGCTGAACTGTTGCTATTTTTCATTCCACCTGTGGTCGGTGTGATTCAGTATCAGGATTTATTGATCGCCAGTGGTTGGAAAATTCTACTGGTGATTTTGATCAGTACCGCTTTGGTCATGCTGGTTTCGGTATATACCGTCGCTATGTGCTTAAAGCAAGACGACTCAAAACCAGAACAGACGATGCAGGAAAATCAAGATGACTGAGTTTTGGGGTGTTTTTTACTTGGCTTGGACCGTGCTGTGCTATGTCATGGCAAAGAGGCTCTTTGTTCGAACCCAAAAAATCTATTTGTCCCCGATTATTGTTGTGCCCATCTTGAGCATCGTACTGATTCTAATATTTCAGCACCAGTTCCAAGACTATTACCACTATACCCAGTACTTGGTGGCGATGCTTGGTCCAATTACGGTGGCTTTTGCTATTCCTGTTTTTCGTTATCGCCGTATGGTTCAGCAACATTTTAAAGTGTTGCTGTTCAGCTCCAGCCTCGCCATGTTGGTGGGTATTTTCAGCAGTTGGTTTTTGGCGAGTCTATTGGACTTTGATGACATCGTTAAAAATAGCTTGTTGGCGCGTTCCATTTCGATTCCTTTTGCTTTGGTGCTCACCGAAAAAGTGGGGGGATCCATCAGCTTGATTCCACTCTTTACTGTGATTACAGGTTTGGTAGGTATGTTGTTGGGAGATGTGCTGTTGTTATGGATGCGGTGCAAGAACAGAATTGCTTCAGGTACTGCACTGGGTAATGCTGCACATGCTATGGGTATTGCTCGGGCAAGACAGCGTCATGAATTAGACGGCGTCATTGCCAGCCTTTCCATGATTATTTCAGGAATAATCATGGTGCTTTTTGCTCCCAGCGTGATCGTACTGACGAGATACATTCTTGGCGCTATAGCGTTTTAAATCAAAATAAGGAACCGTAGATGAATCCGATGTCACAGGCAAAGACAACGTTAAGCTCCCAAAGCTATGTTATGGCTTTTCTCTTTATTTTGCTCATGGTGGTAGCGGCTTATGGACTGAATGATCGTGAAATCATTCTGCCTGAAATGGCAGCGATGGCCGTTGGACTGTGGGTCTATCGAGATAAACAGTGGCTGAATCAGCCAGATAAAATTTTTATTTTACCGAGTCTGACTGCTGTAATCGGGTTCTGTATTAATTTGATGTCGATTTCATATCTATTCAAACTGGTTTTGGTTCTCTGTGCCATGTTGTTGGTGATGCGGATGTTTAACTATATATTACCGCCCGCACTGGCCACGGGTTTCTTGCCGATTGTGACCCAAGCTTATGAACTATCGTTTTTGATTTCGATTTTTGTCACCAGTTTTATCCTGATGTTGGGTGTTGTGCTCTTTAAACTGAATCAGGGCATAGAGCGGAAAGGCAATTTTGATCGACGAAAAATAGGTGTGTATGCCAGTATTACTTTAATCGGTTTTGCACTCGCCGTTATTTTCAGGGTTGAAGCGATGGCACTGATTCCACCGATTACAGTGGTCGTGTATGAATCATTAAATATGATGATGTATTCGTTGAAAATGTGCCTTAAGCAGATTGCTGTGTTGACACTGTCGATTTCAATGGCCGTGCTTATGCAGTTTTGGATTCAAGATGGGATAATACTCACCCTTATATATATGCCCTTGATGTTTCTTTTACTCAAGCTCTTTGATATGCGCATTCCTGCGGTATATGCCTTTCCATTTTTGGTTTTTGTCTTTCCTCAAGACAGCGTGATGGCTTTACCTGTTGCCTCCTGTCTGATGGCGAGTTTTTCACTCGGCTGTGTTTATGTCTATCGCACCTATTTTCAAAATATGGGTATTGAGAAATCCTATACATAGCTTTATGGTGATGGAGTAGCTGAAGTTTTTTTCATCACTTCTGGTGCAGGAAAATTGGTTTAGTGTTGATTGAAAGTGATTAAAACTATAGCGGTATTCGTGTTTAAATTGAATGTATTTTACGGTACGGAATAGGCTTGCTTCTCAAACATCAAAATGAGTAGTAGATGTACATAAAAATACGTTCAAATCAGCACATGTAGGATTTAAAGAAACGGTTTAATTTGGGATATGCTCATGGATGGTTTATCTGAATTTTCTTGGCAAAATATTAAATACAATTTTTACACGACTGGTGTGCTTCCAGAGATTGTGGAGCGAGATTCACCGATTTTACAAGCGTGGGAAAGATCGAAAAAAGCGGGTTTAAGTCCTTTTTCTAAACTGACCTCGTTACATGATTTTCCTGTCGATCATCTGTCTTGTGAGGATGTCAGATTTGCTGCACTTGCTGAAGTCGTTTTAAACGATATTTGGCAGTTATTTGGACAGCAGGATGTTAGTGTTTTTTTAATTAATCAACAGCTTAAAATTATTGCCGAACGCCATAATCCAGACTTAGACGAGCAGTATCACTTTTTACGGACAGGTCGAGTGATTGATCCTTCTATATTTGGAGCAATTGCACCGACATGTAGTGTTTTGTCAAAACAGCCTATGATCATGACGGGACATCAGCATTATTTGGATGAATTTGCCAATTATTCTTGTGCGTCTGTGCCTATTTTTAATGGAGCAGGAGCAGTTTTAGGCGCTTTAGATATCACCTCACCGCAAGGGCTTTTGGCGAGCAATTGGCTTCGGCATTTACTCTATCAAAGTTATATTTTAGAAAATAAACTGATTCTTGCAGAACTCAAACCAAACCAACGTGTACTTTATTTCCAACATTCAAAAGACTTAATTGAAAATGCTTATACAGGCATGATCGTGCTGGATAATTATGGGCAAGTTGTGAAAGCTAATCAAATGGCGTTGAAATTACTCAACTGTTCGATTGAACTGTTATTAGGTCGCTGTATTTACGATTTCTTTTTAACAAAGACATTGAGTCAGCTTGAGACAACTGATTCATTTTTTATCCAAAGTCACGATCATGCATTTTTCTATGCAAAGTGGTATGTCTTGCATAGAGCCGAAAAAAGACAGACCAAACAAATCGCTATGCAGCAGGTGCTTGATCAGGCCCTAAGAGCTTTAAAAGCAGATATTCCAGTGCTGATTACAGGAGAAACGGGTACGGGTAAAGACCACTTTGCACAGCAGTTACATCAAAAGCTGGATGCTGACCTACCTTTTATTTCCATTAACTGTGGCGCGATTCCTGACCATTTATTAGAAGCAGAGCTGTTTGGTTATGAAGGCGGGGCATTTACGGGAGCAAAAAGGCAAGGTGAAAAAGGACTGATTGAACTGGCGGATCAAGGTATTTTGTTTCTCGATGAAATTGGTGATTTGCCCTTACATTTGCAAGTCAAAATTTTACGCGTCTTGCAAGACCAACAGTTTTATCGGGTTGGGGGACGAAAGCCGATTAAATCAGCATTTAAGTTATTATGTGCAACCCATCAAGACTTGAAAATGAAAATTGAACAGCAGACATTCCGTAGCGATTTATATTATCGGATCTGTGGTTTTCAAGTGCATCTGGAACCTTTGCGTTTACGACAAGATAAGCAAGCGATTTTCCATCGTATTTTACATCAGTTTGGCATCTCGCAATGGTCAGCTCAAGTCGAGCAGCAGTTTCAGACCTATACATGGGCGGGGAATATCCGTGAGCTTATTCACATTGTAAGGTTATCGGCTGCGTTTAATGAGGGCGATGTTTTGACACAGCTTTATTTGCCTGAGTCCTCGGATGGTGTTCAAACGGCGAATCAGTCTATGCTAGCAGTGGAAAATCCAAACTTAAATGCGATGACCAAACAGCTGGTCATGCAGGTATTAGATGAAGAAAATGGCAATATTGCACGCACGGCCAAGCGCTTAAATATTTCAAGAACAACGGTGTATAAATACATCAGCAGTTAGGTGTTATTACATAACTTAGCTTTGAGCTATCTAGCCCATATCTTTAGCTTTTACTGTTATTTAAACGCAATACTGTTTCGGACTTTGGGTCTAAGTTTCGTATACAGAGTACCAATTTACCTCAAGAGATTTTTTAAAATCTTAATTTACAGCAGGACTGTCCAGTAACTGGACAGTCCTTTTTTAGTATGTCTACTTTATGGACATGAGTAATTTTTACAAACACTCAAGTTGTTGATATTTATTGATTAAATTTATGGCATGCATTCTGCAATAACTCTACAACTCATACTCGGTCAAGCAGGACGCTTGATGATTTTTGACAAATGATCAATGCATTTAAAGGTCATTAAAACAAGCTCAAGAAAAGAGATGAGCCATTAAGGATAATTTGGATAAAAGGGAACATGTTATGCATTTTGGGAATAAAAATGCGGGATTACTCATACTTGGTGTTTTGTGCGCATCACAGAGTCATGCCATTGATGTGAATGTTGGGGATTATACAACCCTCCCGAGCGGAACCAATCTTGGGGTTTTTTATTATCAACATAGTGAAATGGATGGTTACTACCAAAAGGGTGATAAAACCCATGCTGATTCTCGCTCAGATATTGGTATTGCACGTTTCATTCATTACACCGACATCGCAGGTTTACGTGCAACGCCGCAAGTGGTTATTCCTTTTGGATCGGTGCGAAATACTCAAATTGGTGATGCAGATTTGAATAATGCATCGGGTTTTGCAGATCCGATTATAGCCTCTGCTTTTTGGTTGATTAATCAACCTGAACAAGGGGCTTCGGGTCGCTATCTCGCGGTAACTCCGTTTATTTATTTACCGCTTGGACAATACGATAAAAATGATGCCGTGAACCTAGGTGAAAACCGTTTTAAATATGATGTGCAGTTGGCTTGGGTACAACCGCTTTATGGCAAATGGGGCTTTGAGTTTTATCAAGATGCAATTTGGTATGGAGACAATGATAAAGCAGGCAGTGGCAATCAGACCCTGTCTCAAGACACCAGTTATCAAATACAGGTCAATTTACGTTATGACTTAAATGCCAAGCAGCGATTTGCCTTGGGATATGCAGCCAACTATGGCGGTGAACAATCTTTGGATGGCATTCAGCTCAATCAAAACATGGAAAAGCAACAGGCTCGATTTGAGTTCCAGCACATGATGAATGCCAAAACGCAATTGAGTGCACAGTTGGTTTCAGACACGCAGGTCGAAAGTGGGTTGAAGAAAGAGTTTGGACTAAACTTTCGACTTTTTTACATTTTTTAATTCAAAGCATGTTCGATGACAACACATCCATTGCTTCAGTTCTGCAACGATGAAAATGGATGGATGTGTGGATTGTTTAGGTCAATTTTCAAGAGGTGATTATGTCGATATTAGCAAAAGAGATTTGGGATAAAAAGCTATTCAACGGTTCATGGCAACCAGCCCAACAGACGTATAGCGTGGTTGAAGTGGCGACAGGTCAAGAATTGGGCGAAATTGGCTATGCTTCCTCTCAAGATGTAGTAGAGGCAGCGCAACAGGCAAAAACTGCACAGCAGGCATGGTGGGCACTGAGTTATCAAGAACGCCAAGCGGTATTTGAGCGGGCAGCCATTTTACTCATGGAACACCAAGCAGATGTAATTGAATTGTTGGTGAAAGAAAGTGGTTCCTTACCGCTTAAAGCAGGTTTTGAAGTCAGTATTTCTATTCAAGTGCTCAAGCATTGTATCGGTTTACCTGCTGCGGATCAGGGCACAGTCCTGCCAACCCAAAATGGGAAACTCAGCATCGCAAAACGCTTACCGCTTGGTGTGGTTGGGGTGATTTCACCTTTTAATTTTCCACTCTATTTAGCATTACGTGCAGTTGCACCTGCATTAGCACTGGGTAATGCAGTGGTACTTAAACCAGATGAACGCACAGCTGTGTGTAGTGGTTATGCGATTGCACGTATTTTTGAACTTGCAGGACTCCCGAAAGGTCTGTTGCATGTCTTACCGGGTGGAGCTGAAGTCGGAGAAGCACTGACACTGGATAAAAATATTGCCAGTATTCAGTTTACGGGTTCAACAAATGTCGGGCGTATAGTCGGCGCCAATGCTGCAAAAACCTTGAAAAAAGTCTCATTAGAGTTAGGCGGTAAAAACTCGCTGATTATTTTGGATGATGCCGATATTGAGTTGGCTGCTGAAAATATCGCATGGGGTGCATTTTTGCACTCAGGTCAAATCTGTATGACTTCAGGCAAAATTTTGATTCATCAGAAAATTTATGCACAAGTCAAACAGCGTGTAATTGAAAAAGTGAAGAACTTTGTGGTGGGTAACCCGAGTGAAAGTCATGTCACTATTGGCCCTCTAATTAATGCTAAACAAGCGCAACGTGTCGAACAATTGGTCAATGCAGCAGTTGCAGAGGGCGCAACACTGGAAATAGGCGGATGTGCCGATGGCGTATTCTTTGAACCAACTGTGCTTTCGGATGTGACGGCCAATAACTCAATTTTTAGTGAAGAAATTTTTGGCCCTGTGGCAGTGCTGATTCCTTTTAGCACAGATGAACAAGCGATTGAGCTTGCTAACGATGGAGACTACGGGCTTTCAGCCGGTGTGATTAGCTCAAATGTGGGACGTGCGATGCAGTTGGGGGCACAGCTCAAAGTCGGTTTACTACACATCAACGATCAAACCGTGAATGATGAAACAGTCAATCCATTTGGTGGTTTCGGCTCATCAGGAAACGGAACGCGTATCGGTGGCCCTGCCAATGCCGATGAATTTACCCAATGGCAGTGGATGACTGTACAGACGCAAGCACCACATTATCCTTTTTAATCAGTTGAATCATTTATTACAGGAAGTAATCGTATGAACGAAATGAAAGAAATTATTGCCGCAGTGACGGCATGTAAAGGTGCAGACTTTGAATTGCAAGCACTTAAAATCCGTCAGCCTCAAGGCGATGAAGTACTGGTGAAAGTGGTGGCTACAGGTATGTGCCATACCGACTTAATTGTCCGTGATCAATATTATCCTGTACCACTGCCTGCTGTTCTTGGTCATGAGGGCGCAGGGATTATTGAGGCGATTGGCCCGAATGTCACAGACCTGCAAGTGGGTGATCATGTGGTGTTGAGTTATGGCTATTGTGGTAAATGTACTCAGTGTAATACGGGCAACCCGGCTTATTGCGCAGAGTTCTTTGGTCGCAACTTCAGTGGTGCTGACCTAGAAGGGCATAGTGCAATCTGTACGCATGATCATGCCGTCGTACATGATCATTTTTTTGCTCAGTCTTCCTTTGCGACTTATGCGTTAAGCCGTGAAAATAATGCAGTGAAGGTGACCAAAGAGGTTCCACTTGAACTACTTGGGCCTTTAGGCTGTGGTATCCAAACAGGTGCGGGCGCATGTATCAATGCCCTCAAAGTAACACCTGCGAGTAGCTTTGTGACATGGGGCGCCGGTGCAGTAGGTCTAAGTGCTTTGCTTGCAGCAAAAGTCTGTGGTGCTGCAACGATTATTGCTGTGGATATTGTTGAATCACGTTTGGAGCTGGCTAAACAATTGGGTGCAACCCATGTGATTAATAGCAAAACGCAAGATCCTGTGGCGGTGATCAAAGAGATTACAGGCGGTGGAATCAACTTCGCGCTTGAGTCTACTGGGCGACCTGAAATCTTAAAACAGGGCATAGATGCACTCGGGATTTTAGGCAAAATTGCAGTGGTTGGTGCGCCACCTTTAGGCACTACCGCTCAGTTTGATGTGAATGATTTATTGTTGGGTGGAAAAACCATTTTGGGTGTGGTTGAAGGCAGTGGCGCACCGAAGAAATTTATTCCTGAGTTAGTCACGCTGTATCAACAAGGTAAATTTCCGTTTGATCAACTAGTAAAGTTCTATGCCTTTGATGACATCAATCAAGCCGCGATAGACAGTCATAAAGGAGTTACGCTGAAGCCGATTATTAAAATCGGCTGATGTTTAATGACCTGATCATATTGATGTGATCAGGTCATTCCTTTTAAAAAGTTATCAAAAATAAATTCAGGGAACAGAACAATGGTGGATCAACCTTTTGTGCTAAACACCAATACCATGCCATGGGAATTTATTCCCATTCCTTTTTTAAACAGTGAATTACCTGTTAAGACCTGCTTGCAAGATCCAGATACTGGCATGATGATTTGGAAGTTACGTTATCCAGCTGGATTTAGGACAGTGGAGCATTGGCATCATTGTGCGCATGGCATGTATGTATTAGAGGGACATTTGGTCACCAGTCAGGGGGAGTTTGGGCCAGGAAATTTTGTGTGGTTTCCTGAGGGTTCTGTGATGTTTCATGGTGCGCGAAGTGATAATGATGCCTTAATGCTCTTTATCACCAATAAACCCTTTGATATTCACTTCACCGCAGAAGAAGGACTGTCTAACCTTTCGGTTGAAAGTTAATATTTACCAAAGATGAGAAGATTAAGCGGTTTTAAATTCAAACGCTTTGCATTCAACACTCAATATATTTCAGTTTAAAAATAAGTCTGTACTAACGTTGGATGACATGTTCAGAAGTGATCATGTCATATTACTTTTTACAGGGGCTTATGATTCTAATGAATAAAAAATGCTCCCAATGAGTAGCCACTTAAACAATATTATTTGAATTGAAAGCATTTGGATAAATACATTTGATCAACGTATCTAAGGCATTTTGGATACTGTCATTGATTTCAAAGGAACAATTGATGCGAATATGATGCGGCACATGATCAGTTTGATAAAATAAAGAACCCGGTGCAATACTGATATTTTTCTCTAAGAGTTGCTCATAAATTACATTACCATTCACTTGCTCGGGCAGGGTAATCCATAAAAAATAACCCGATGGATAATAATGAATTTGATAATCTTCAGACAAATGTTCAGATAAATAAGTGTAATACTGATTTTTTAGACGTTTTAAGGTATTACGTAAGGTTTTTAAGTGTTTTTCATAATGTCGATGCGATAAATAATCGACCAAGGCATTTTGAATAAATGAGTTGACGGAAAGTGTGCTCATCAGTTGTAAATGCTGAATATGCTCTGAAAACTTACCCGCATAGACCCAACCAATTCGGAAACCCGCACCCAAAGTTTTTGAAAAAGAAGAGCAGTGTAGAACCAAATTTTTCTGATCAAAGTATTTCATCGACAGCGGTTTTTTATGATCAAAATAAAGCTCTTCATAAACATCGTCTTCAATCAGATAAATATCACGTTCATGCAACAGTTTTGCCAGTTGATATTTGATTTCATCACTTACAGTAAAACCAATCGGATTATGGCTATTGAGCATGAGCAGGCAGACTTTAATTGGATAGCGCTCAATCGCATCTTTAAAAGCTTCGAGGTCAATACCATGTTCGTCATGTTCAGGAATACTAATAACTTTAAGACCCAAATGTTCCGCAGCTTGCCAAGCACCATAAAATATTGTTTTTTGAAGCAAAATATAATCACCCGGTTGGGTCATGGCTTGCAAAGAAAGATTTAAAGCATCCAACCCACCTGAGGTAATCACAATATCGGATGGATCCGTCGGAATCCCTTGCATGCAGTAGCGTTGGGCAATCAGTTTCCGTAACTCAAAGTTACCTGGGGGTAAACTCGGCATTTGTTCATAACTAAGACGGTGCTTGGCACGTTGTCCTAAGGTTTGCATTAGCTTGGCTGAGTACAAGAGTTGACTGTTGGGAAAAGCGATGCCAAAGGGAATCATCTTTTCAGATTGAATGGATTTTAAGTATCTGAAAATTTTAGAGTTGATTTCAATTTTTTCATTGAGGACAACACTATTGGCATTATGCTCTGACTGAGCATCGCCAGTGACAAAGTAACCGAGTTTTTCTTGTGAATAAATCAGCCCCTGCGCTTCGAGTTCCTGATAGGCATTCATCACGGTCATGAGGCTGAAGCCTGATGTTTCCGCTTGCTGGCGCAGAGAAGGTAACTTGTCGTTCGGTTTCCAAAAACCACTCTCAATCAAATGTTTTAGGCTGAGCGCAAGTTTTTCTGATTTATACATATGGCGGTCGCTACAATTAAAAAGCACAGGACCGATATCTAAGGTCCCATGCTCGATTCATAAAAATGATTAATTTAGTATGCAAAACTCAGCATGAGCTTGAAGAAACCCGCAATAAGTGCGAGAGAGATCACGCCAAAGCACCATAATAAAATAAACCATAATTGTGGGCTGAGTCGATCCACAAATTTTTTCATGTTTATCTCCTCTATTAATGATAGCCCTGATCTCCAATACGGACTTTGTCACGGAATACCCAATAAGACAAGAACGTATAGGCTAGGATGATAGGGATTAAAATGGCAGCACCGACTAAAGTGAATTTTAAACTCGACTCAGGCGCAGCCGCTTGCCAAATATTGACCGATGGCGGAATAATATTCGGCCATAAACTAATCACGAAGCCTGTAAAGGCTAAAAACACCAAAGCTAAGGTATAAATAAAGGGCTTGAGGTCATGTTGCTTTTTACATGCAGATAAAATTAATCCAATGAATAACAAGACCAAAATGGGCACGGGGCTAAAATAAAATAAGTTCGGTAAAGAGAACCAGCGCTGTGCAATTTCAGGATGAGTCAGGGGCGTATATAAACTGACCGCACCAAAAATAATGAGCAAAGCTATGATCAAGCGTGGCATTAGATGATACATACGCTGTTGTAAGTCTTTCTCGGTTTTCCAAATAAGCCAGCCGCAGCCTAAAGTGGCGTACATCACCACGACCCCAATGCCTGTAAACACGCTAAATGGAGTCAACCAGTCCAATACGCCGCCACTATAAATACCGTTGCTGGTCTGTATACCTTGGATATAGGCGCCTAAGATCACACCTTGGAAAAAGCTCGATAAGATAGAACCCCAAATAAATGCGAGATCCCAAAGGTATTTGGTTCGAGTGGCTTTGAAGCGAAATTCAAAGGCGACACCTCGGAAAATCAAGGCCACTACCATAAAGATAATGGGTAAATACAGTGCCGATAAAACGGTTGAATAGACCAAAGGAAATGCAGCGAATAACCCAGCACCACCCAGTACCATCCATGTTTCATTGCCATCCCAAACAGGCGCGACCGTGTTCATCATCACATCACGCTCTTGACTACCGTGAATGAACGGGAACAGGATGCCAATCCCTAAGTCAAAGCCATCCATAACCACATAGATGAGTACACCGAGTCCGATAATTCCGACCCACACCATAACGAGATCAATCATGCGGTTTCTCCTTGCTATCTGGAGTAGAGCGATTTGTTGAATCAAGTGATTCATCTACAGCGCTTAGCGGACGTAAAGGGGTTTTAAAATGACCTGGACCTACTTCTTGAACAGCATCTAAGGGAGTGGAAAATGAAGGCCCGAGCTTGATTAAGCGCACCATATAGTAAATACCTGCACCAAATACCACGGTATAAACCAAGACAAAGATGATGAGGCTTAATCCGACCTGATCTGCTGTAACTGTATGCGACAAGCCCTCTTTGGTACGAATTACCCCATACACTACCCAAGGTTGGCGGCCGACCTCGGTGGTGACCCAACCTGCTAGGAGCGCGATATAACCTGTAGGTCCCATAATAATGGCAAACTTATGAAACCAACTGCTTTCATATAAGGCGCCTTTTTTACGTAGCCACAGTGCAGTGAGCGAGAGTAGAACCATCAACATGCCCAAGCCAACCATGACACGAAAGCTCCAAAATACAATTAAGGCATTTGGACGGTCTTCGGGTGCAAAATCTTTTAAGCCTGTGACTTGACCTTCTAGTGAATGGGTAAGAATCAAACTACCTACATAAGGAATTCCAATTTCAAGATCATTCGACTCTGTTTCCATATTTGGTAAAGCGAAGAGTAGTAAAGGCATAGCATGGTCACGGTTGGTTTCCCAATGCCCTTCAATGGCTGCCAACTTTGCAGGTTGGTGCTTTAAAGTATTTAAACCGTGATGATCACCAATCACAACTTGCAGACAAGATGTGATCAGTACCATCCATAAGCCCATGGAAAAGGACTTTTTCACCAACTCATCGCGACGACCTTTGAACAAATGCCATGCTGCGGTGCCCACAACCAGCAAGCCAGACACAAGGAATGCTGCCGTTGCCATATGTGCAAAGCGATAGGGGAAGGAGGGGTTAAATACAATCGCCCACCAGTCTGTCGGGACAATAATGCCGTTTTCGATCGCAAAGCCCTGAGGGGTTTGCATCCAACTGTTGGAAGACAAAATCCAGAACATGGAGATACAGGTGCCGATAGCAACCATTAAGGTGGCAAAGAAGTGGGCTTTGGGACCGACACGCCCCCAACCAAAGAGCATAATCCCCAAGAAACCTGCTTCCAAAAAGAATGCACTTAAAACCTCATAGGTGAGGAGAGGGCCTGTGACACTTCCAGCGATGCGAGAGAATTCACTCCAATTGGTACCGAACTGATAGGCCATGACGACCCCAGAAACGACACCCATGGCGAATGCAACAGCAAAAATCTTAATCCAATATTTAAATAAATCTTTGTAAATTGGATTTTGAGTGCGTAGCCATTTCCATTCCAGCATGGCGAGAAAGCACGCCAAACCAATGGATGTAGCAGGAAAAATAATATGAAAAGAAACAGTAAAGGCAAATTGAATTCTTGCCAACTCAAGTGCAGTTAATCCAAGACTCATAGCATTCTCCATGCTTGGCGAGAGTATCTGCATGGAGATACTTCATCGCTGTCTAGATAAGAGTGATCAAAAAGCATAGATCGTTTCATGAAAAACTACCTACTTAGAATATTCATCCAAATCTTGCATGAGAATGTAATGTAGAAGTAGGTACAAGAATCGTAGATAAAAATATAACAAAATGGATTCATCGCAAGTTCTTGTTATATTTTTCGAACTCTTTTTTGATCAGTTTATTTTTATTCCTTGTTTAAAAATATACAGAAAGTTCTGGCAGGCAGTCAGTTAAAAAATGTTATTCAAAGTTTGTATCGCGTGTCTTAGCATTATTTGGCTTGGCGTGAAACGAGCATATTAAGATCCCTATAGAAAGTCATTTTGTTACGCGACTTTAGCATTGGTTTGAAGTTGTTTTTATCTAATATAAGGATTGTGAGCAGAATAAGGTGCGATCTGAAAAGAGGGAGTCGAAACTCCCTCTCACTTGAGGTGCTTAATGTGCCAGAAAGTTTGCTGCTTCATCAATTAGATCAGATACTTCTTTGGGTTGAGAGGCAAGCGAAGCATGACTTGCATTTAACGAAATAACTTTTTGCGCATTAAGACGTGAAGACATCATCGCTTGGTTTTCAGGGTGGATCATGCGGTCTTCGGTTGAGATTTGATACCACGATGGTTTGATTTTCCATGCTGGATTTGAAATTGTATCGCCAAAAGTACTGTCAACAGGGGCTTTCTGAGTGATTCCCATCACTAAGCCTTCATCATTTGTTAAGTCTTGACAAAAGCTTTCATGATATTTATCTGCTTTTACCCAAAGATAGCCGTCACTATCAGGTTCTAAATTGGGTGCTCCTACGGGCAAATGCAGTTGGGTAATCCCACCTGGACTTTCTCCTGTATCTGGAGCAAATGCTGCAATATACACTAAGCCGACGACATTCGGCTGATTGCCTACTTCAGTTATGACAGCTCCGCCGTAGGAGTGACCGACCAGAAGAACATCACCTTGCACTTGTGCAATCATTTTACGAGTTCGTTCGACATCGTCTGCTAAAGACGTAAGCGGAAGTTCAACGGCTTTCAATGCGGTATAACCGCGGTGAGATAAATCGGTAATAACTTTAGACCAATGGGCTGCACCGCCCCAAAATCCATGTACAAATATAATTGTAGGCTTATTATTCATATTCTATTCCCTAGACTAAATTATCATCTTATCGTGAAAAATTTAGGGAGACTAGCTTGGTTTTATGCTTCTCTGTAGTGTTAAATTTAACTGATTGTAAGTTAAAGAGATGAGTGGGCTAAATTTTCGCAGTCATTTTTGAAAACATATTTATTATTTAAATACTTAATTTTTATATTGAATCTAAAGTTTAGTAAAAAGTAGGGCATAACCTTTTATCGGTTTATTTTAAGGGATTCTAGTATCTTTTATTAGATTTGAAGGTTGTAGGTTGAGTTGAGCAGCTTATGCCGAGGGGCTGACATTTATCAGACAGAGTATCCATTTCAGCTTTTGGTGCTGTCTAGAAATAAAGGGAAAGTTGTTTCAGGCGAGGACATCACTTTTGCAAAGATGAATGAGAGGTGTCCCTGCCTGAATATTTGCTTTTCTAGAATTGAATGTTTAGAAATCAAATGAGGTTTGTAGATAATACGTTTGTGGCGCGCCTACATACATTCCACCGACTTGATCCGCTGAACGTGTGTAGTATTCACGGTCAAATAGGTTCTTCACACCGAAGCCCACTTTGAGACCATTGAGTTGTGTGTTGGAAAAATCATAGGATGCCCGAACACCCACTAAACCATAACCAGGAATGTTGCCATAGCGTCCAGTAGTATCATGGGTGCCCGATGCGGTTTGACCAGATTGACCGTAGAAATTAGTGTTTAGTGTCTATTGATCAACTTTATAGTCTATTCCAGCATTACCTACCCATTGTGAATAAAAGTCGAGATCTTGTCCTTTGTTTTCCCCAGCAGATGCGGTTGCTTTGGTGTAAGTGGTATTGGCATACAGCGAAATACCGCTGAGTTCGTCACTGATTGCACCGAGATTATATTTAAATCCGAACTCGGCTCCTTTGTGTTCAGTGGCACCTAGATTTGAATAAGTTTGAGTTGCATCATCTCGTTTTAATTCATCAGAAAAATCAATATAAAACAGGGTGAATTCTAGGGATAGATATGGGTCTAAATAGTGTGTACCAATTTCATAATTATTGGCTTTTTCAGGTTGTAAGCCTTGCATGGTCAGATAGGCACCTGACGCATTGGTATTGGCCATTTGGCTATATTGTAGTGGTGCAAAAGATTTACCGTAGTTTGCAAAAATATTCCACAAATCATTGGCTTTATACATGACTGAAAAGCTTGGCAATACTGCATCATAGGATTTTTCAGCATGTACTCCGTTGAGTACCGATGCATCTTTATTTAATTTGTACATATTTTCGGTGGTTTTGATTTTCTCAAAACGAACACCAGGAATCAGAGACCATGCACCCACATCTGTGCGGTTGTCGATGAACAATGCATGTGCATCTGTTTTCCCGTCTGCTTTGGTCCAAGCATATTCATTTGTAGGGCCTGTGACCGTGTTATAGCTTGCACGATTAACCGCTTCTTCACTGGTTTCATGTAGATAGCGATAGCCCACAGAGACTTCATTTTCAGTAGTCCCAAGTTGGTATGCATGCGAATACCGCGGCTCGATTGCCGTCACTTTATAATTACGTGGCGCTGTTTGGTACAGTTTTGATCCACTACGTTCCATTCCTGCATCACGGAAGGTGTCAGTGTGATAGGCCAAAAGCTCAAAGGCATTGTCATCTTTTTTATAGCTGTATTTAACTGAACCGTCAGTACGATGCCCTTTCATATAATCATGATTGCGCAAGGACTGATATGGATTTTCAGCAAATTGAGCAGGGGTTAAACCTCCAGGCATATCTACATCTGCATCGTAGCGGTGTAGATTGGCTTCAATTTTTGCATATTCATCTATTGCATAAGCTGCTTTTAAGCGAATATCGTTGATGTCAGAGTCATCATTTTTATCGCGAAAACCCTCTCCATTAACGCCAGAATATAACAGCGCTAAGCCTAAACCGTTGTCTAAGGTTCCACCCACAAATAAGTTGGGGTTAAATTTTACATGACCGTTTTCTGCAATTTCTGTAGTGAGGTCTACCGTTCCAGCAAAGGTTTCAGGAATTGTACGCGAGTTAAAGTTAATAATCCCGCCTACATTTTGTGGCCCAAAGCGAACAGAGCCCGCGCCACGCACCACGTCGATACTTTCAATATTGCCTAAACTAGTGGGTGCTAAGGAGAGTTGTGATTGACCATAAGGGGCAAACGAAAGTGGAACACCGTCCACGAGTACCTGTGAGCGTGGTGAAAACCGTGACGTTAAACCGCGGACACCGATGCTTAACGATGCATCACTCCCAGCTGTTCCTGCATTTTCAGGAGCTTGAATACCAGGCACAGTGCGTAAAGCCTCTTTGACAGAAGTTACGCCTCGGTTAATCAACTCATCACGCTGAATGACTGTACGCGCTCCAGCATGATTTAGTACTTTCTGTGCATTGGCTTCATCTAACCAGTTGCCTTCGGCTTGCACAGTTATCGGGTTAAGCGTCACAGTAGGGTCTGTATCGGCTGCATAAAGTATGGAGGGAAATAAGCAGAGTGTGAGGACTGATTTTTTGAAATGAGGGAGTAACACAAGAGATCCTTAAAATGATGTATAGGTGAAATATGAAGAAAATATGGAGAATTTGTAAGTTTGTGAAATGATAAGCTGACTAGCGAAATCTGTAAATGATAATCGTTTGCTTTTTATTCAAGTGTTATATAAAAATTATTAGAATAAAGGGAATAGTGAAAGCACTTAAAAGTGAGGCGGCAATCTATACAAAATTCTTTTCTGAAAGGGCTCTGCAATATCAAACAGGCTGACAGTTTTCTAGAATATGAATACAAAAAGATAGATAAAAACGGTGGCTAACATTTGAGTAAAAATTGAACTTATTGCTGAGTTTAGCCTAAAAAACCAATGGCTTTCACTGGGAGGCCATTGGTTTTAGTGTATGTTGAATTTTGCTTAATCTGACATTAGTTTAACATTACAGATTGTTGGTCAAGTCCGCCTGAGTGTTATCAGATTTATCTTGAGCATGCTTTCCCCAGTTAAACTTCTGTGCACAGATGCCTAATCCAACAATAAACAATGCAAGTAAACTGGTATAGGTTACTTCTTTGAAATAAGTGCCTTCAACCAACATGGTAATAAGTGCGCCAATAATAAAGAAGATTGCAAGATACGTGAGCCAAGGGAATAACCACATTTTGAAGTCAATCACTTTTCCTTCAGCTTCTAATTTCTTACGCATACGTAGCTGAGAGAAAGCAATGGTGAGATACACGTATAGTGCTGCTGTACCTGTTGCTAGCATGAAAATATCATAGACATTCATGCTTTCAGTTGCAGTGAGGTAAGTGGCTACTAAAGCGAATATTGATGAGATCAAAACGCCCATCCACGGACTACCATTACGGTTGATTGAACCAAAGCTTTTCGGTGCATCACCACGTTTAGACAGTGAAAACAGCATACGTGAACAGGTATAAAGTGCAGAGTTAAAACAGCTACATACTGAAGTGAGTACCACGAAATTTACAATGTGTTTCGCTTCAGGAATACCAAGTGCTGACAACGTTACGCTATATGTTCCCCAAGTTGGATCTTTTAACAGCGGGTTGTTATGTGGAATCAGGCAAACGGTAATGAACATTGAACCCACATAGAACAGCATAATACGCCATACGACCGAGTTAGATGCTTTGCGGATTTCTTGAGCAGGATTTTGTGACTCTGCCGCAGCGACAGTGACAATTTCAGCACCAATATAGGCAAACATTACCCCAAGCAAGGCAGTAATAACCGCAGAAAAGCCATTTGGCATGAAACCTTCTGCTGTTAAATGCGTCATACCTGCTGCGCCACTTTGACTCCAAGGCCATAAATGCATGATTGCTAAGCTACCAATGACCAAGAAAATAACAATCGCGATAACTTTAATCAGTGCAAACCAGAACTCAAATTCACCGTAGTTTTTAACGTTTTGTAAGTTCACTAAGACCAAAGACACAATCACTAAGAGCATGTAGCCCCAGATTGGCATAAAGGGGAACCAACTGTTGAGAATTTTACCTGCGACATAAGCTTCCCAACCCATGAGTAGTGCCCAAGAGCACCAATATAGCCAGCCAATGGTAAAACCAGCCCAACGACCAATCGCACGATCAGCGTAGGTTGAAAATGAGCCACTATCTGGATTGAGAACAGCCATTTCACCCAGCATGCGCATAATTAATAGGATGAGTAATCCGCCAAAAGCATAAGCCAGAACTGCAGCAGGACCTGCCGAGTAAATGACATTACCCGAGCCAATGAAGAGTGAACCACCAATTACACCAGCAATCGAGATCATTGTGAGATGGCGTGACTTAAGTCCATTTTTTAAGCCCTGAGATGCATCCGGCACAGAGGTATGTTGAGGTGCTTCCATATAATTTTCCTTAATTTTAAGGATGTAGTTTCAAAATGGGGCGAAGCCTTTTTCGCACTACTCATCCTGTAAAACTGTAACCGAATTCTCAAAGGCTTTATCAATATTAAGGTAAAAATTGATAAACCTGATGTTTCTAGCAATGCGCGAAAAATCACACTTTGGTTACAAAACGGTTACATGTTGTTTATGTATGCACTTAATTTCTCTTTTTTGTTCTAAGGAAACGAGAGCCATTTTTTAGCATTTGAAAGGAGCCAATTACATAGAATATGTGAAAAGTCGCAGAACCAATCTTTACTCTAGAGGGAAGAATTTATAGAATGAAGCAGCAGAGTTGGGTCTTGTCACTGCTGCTTTAGTCGTAGATGGATTAAGCGACTTGTTAGTTTAACTTTATAATTTATAATAAAAATATTAGTTAAGTGTACGAATGCCTGCATTGCGTAGACACTTGAGTAATACGCCAAAAGCCACCAATATTTCTTGCTCACTGACACAAGCAAAGCCCAATAACAGCCCTTTTTGTCGCGTTGAATAATGCTTGGTATAGTATTGCGATAGTGCGCGAACTTTCACCCCTTGATCAAGCGCATTGCTAGCAATCACCACATCATCTATAGCACTTGGCAGTTTTAAAATCAGATGTAAACCTGCTGCGGTATTATATTCATGTAGGAAATCTGCACCGAGATGGCGTGTAATTAGATCAATGAGAAAAGCATGGCGCTTACTATACAGCAAGCGCATACGGCGAATATGTGCTTCATAATGCCCTTCACGAATAAACTCAGCTAGCACTTTCTGATCAAGCAAATGTCCACCGCGATACAGCTCTGATGCCACAATGCGCAAGGGAGAAAACAGCTTTTTAGGTACGACCAAATAACCAATCCGCAAAGCAGGGTATATGGTTTTGCTGAAGGTTCCCATATAAATCACTGGTGCATCTGGCTCCAAACCTTGCAATGAGGGAAAGGGTTGTCCTGAAAAACGAAACTCACTGTCATAATCATCTTCCACAATCCAACTTTTATGTTGGCGTGCAATTGAAATCAGCTGTTTACGACGTTCTAAACTTAAGTGTGAACCCAACGGATACTGATGTGATGGGGTCACAAAAATCAGTTTGGGCGGGCGTTTGGGCTCTAGATCAGGAATAATCCCTTCTTGATCGACGGGTAGCGAGCGCAAATTTACCCCATTAATACGCAATATATTTCGTGCCCCCCAATAGGCAGGATCCTCAATCCAGACCTCATCTCCAGGGTCGCTTAACGTGCGTGAAACCAGATCAATGGCTTGATGTGTTCCCTCGGTAATAATGATTTGGTCTGCATCACATTGCACTGAGCGAGCAATTTTAAGGTATTCAGCCAGTTCCTGACGCAGTTCTAAACATCCTCCCGCATTGCTATAAATCAGTCGATTAATTTCAGGTTCACGGCTAAGGCGCATTTGAATTCGACTAAAAATATGATGTGGAAATTCGGTAACGTCAGGTGCGCCGGGTACGAAAGCTCCCCACTGGTAAGGTGATGCAGCTGAATAACCAATCAGATAGGAACCCCGTTGTGACAAGCTATAATTTTGCTGGATCTTTTTTTCTTGGGCCTGATTTTGGGTGTTTTCAGCTTTGACTAAGAAAGACTCAGGCAGTTTTTCTGCGACCCATGTGCCTTGACCAGTCCGTGCCTCAACATAACCTTGAGCCTGTAATTGCTCATAGGCACTTAGGACCGTATTGCGCGACACTTTAATTTCTTTGGCCAAATCACGCGATGCAGGTAGGCGGGTTTTAGGTGCGAGTACGCTATCAATAATGGCGTTGCGTAAACAGCGAAATAATCGCAATTGTAGGGTTCCGTCGGTATCTTGCTGTAATCGTTGCAGCAAATAATCTCCAAGCAAGCTACGCAATTGGCTCTCTCCTACAAAATCAAAATGGCTCTCGTGAGAGCAATAACCGCAAGTGCAAAATTATCTCGTCAGGCAGCAGTTGTAAAGCATCTTGCTTGTATACATTTGGCGCAAAAGCCCGCGACTTAGGGGGCTGGAAATATACACAACTCGCGTCCAAAGCAAAAGTTTTTTTAGACGATTTCAAAATACAAGCAGGGTTGTTTAAACGTACACATTGAGAAATGCCTACAGGTTTATAGACATTGATTTTGAGCAAGCATGTCGGCGCTTGCATTATAGATAGGATTTAAAAATGAATACCATGGTCAAAGGTCTCACATATTCGGGACAGGGTGAAACCGCTTGGAACAATTATTTAAAACAACTGGACAAAGTAGCGCCTTATTTGGGTGAGTTGAGTGAGCGTTTAGACATGCTTCGTCGTCCGAAGCGTAGTCTTATTGTTGATATCCCAGTGATTATGGATGATGGCTCAGTTAAGCACTTTGAGGGGTATCGTGTTCAACATAACCTGACTCGTGGGCCAGGGAAAGGTGGCGTGCGCTTCCATCCAGATGTGAACTTAGATGAGGTGATGGCACTATCTGCATGGATGACCATCAAGTGTGCGGCATTGAATTTGCCTTTTGGGGGCGCTAAAGGCGGTGTTCGTGTTGATCCAACTGAACTTTCTCCACGTGAGCTTGAACGCTTAACGCGCCGTTATACCACCGAAATTAATTTAATTATTGGCCCTCAAAAAGATATTCCTGCCCCTGATGTCGGGACTAACCCGCAAACAATGGCATGGATGATGGACACATTTTCCATGAATGCAGGTTCAACAGTGACAGGTGTCGTGACTGGAAAACCTGTGCATTTAGGTGGTTCTTTGGGTCGTGTCAAAGCGACAGGCCGTGGTGTGTATATTTCAGGGCGTGAAGTCGCACAACAAATTGGTCTGGATTTGGCGGGTGCTCGAATCTGTGTTCAAGGCTTTGGTAATGTTGGTAGTGAAGCTGCCCTGCTATTCCAAGAAAATGGTAGCAAAGTGATTTGTGTACAGGACCACTCAGCGACCCTCTATCAAGAGCAGGGGATTGATGTTCAAAAGTTGATGCAATACTCAAAAGCACACGGGAAAATTAAAGGTTTTGCAGAGCAAGATGAAATTCATACCGCGAACTTTTGGCAGATTCAGGCTGAAATTTTTATTCCTGCTGCGCTTGAAGGGGTAATTGATGCTGCTGTGGCACAAAGCATTCAAACCAAAATGATTTTAGAAGGTGCTAATGGCCCGACATTAACGGAAGCGGATGAAATCTTAGCTGAACGTCAAATTACTGTTGTTCCTGACGTGATTTGTAATGCTGGTGGGGTAACCGTGAGCTATTTTGAATGGGTACAGGATCTTGCAAGTTATTTCTGGACAGAAGAAGAGATTAATCAGCGTATGGATGCGATTATGAAAAATGCTGTATCGGATGTTTGGTTAAAAGCGAGTGTTGCTCAGTGTTCTTTACGTACAGCAGCTTATATTTTGGCGTGTGAGCGAATTTTAATGGCACGTAAAGAGCGCGGCATTTACCCTGGCTAAAATGTGAGAAGGTCAGAGCAATGTTCATCATGTCAATACGAAGTGTTTCTATCGGTTGCTATGTTGAGTTGGAATGGCTCTACACGTAGGTTGATGTTGTAATGGCACCTTTTTAAAAGGTGCCTGTTTTTTATTTTGTAAGCTGTTTATTTTTAATAAATAAAAAAATATTTGGAAAATAATGATGCAGCATACTGGTAAATTGGCTCTCTTCATCTGATAGAAAGTGGCTCTCGTTTAGTACCAATAAAAGCGCAGAATGAAATCAACAACAGGTCCTTTGTATATCAGCAAAAGCATGATATGGACACTGAAATTTTATAAATGTATGAATCAAGAATGAGGATGCAAAATGGACAGTAAACACTCTGCACTGAACGCACGTAAACTACAAGCGACACCTCGTGGCGTTGGTGTCATGTGTCAATGGTATGCGGAGAAAGCAGAAAATTCCACGATTTGGGATGCTGAAGGTAATCAATACATCGACTTCGCTGGTGGTATTGCTGTACTAAATACAGGTCACCGTCATCCTAAAATTATTGCTGCTGTTACTGAACAATTAACTAAATTTACCCATACGGCGTATCAAGTTGTGCCGTATGAAATTTATGTGTCATTGGCTGAGCGTATCAATGCACGTGCGCCGATTGCAGGTGATGCAAAAACAACATTCTTCTCTACAGGTGCTGAAGCTGTAGAAAATGCAGTAAAAATTGCACGTTCACATACGGGTCGTCACGGTATTGTGACTTTTGGTAATGGCTTCCACGGTCGCTCATTTATGACCATGGCAATGACAGGTAAAACTGCACCGTACAAGCGTGATTTTGGTGTTATGCCAGCAGGTGTTTTCCATGCACGCTATCCAGTAGAGTCAAAAGGCATTACTGTAGATGATGCAATTCAAAGCATTGAAGACATTTTTGCAGAAGATATTGCAGCACATGATGTTGCTGCGATTGTGCTTGAACCAGTTCAAGGTGAAGGCGGTTTCAATGTTGTTCCAGCAGAATTCTTAAAGCGTTTACGTGCTTTGTGTGACCAACATGGTATTTTGATTATTGCAGATGAAGTACAGTCAGGTTTTGCGCGTACTGGTAAATTGTTTGCGATGGACTACTATGAGACTAAAGCAGATTTAATCACAATGGCGAAAAGCCTTGGTGGTGGCTTCCCAATCTCTGGCGTAGTAGGCCGTGCTGAAGTGATGGACGCACCAAACCCAGGTGGTCTAGGTGGTACTTATGCAGGTAACCCTGTCGCAGTTGCTTCTGCACATGCGGTACTTGACGTAATTGAAGAAGAAGGTCTTTGTGAACGTGCAAATGTATTGGGTGCAGAGTTGGTTGAAGTTCTAAACGAACTCAAACAATCTTCTTCTATTGTTCAAGATATTCGTGCTTTAGGCTCAATGGTTGCTGTTGAATTGGAAACTGCTGATCAAGCTAAAGCGATTCAAAACTATGCAATGCAAAATGGCTTGCTTATTTTGACCTGTGGTCGTTATGGTAATGTGATTCGTTTCTTATATCCTTTAACGATTCCTGCAGAGCAATTCCGTGCTGGCTTAAACATTTTAAAACAAGGTTTTGCACTTTCTGCTGCAGCATAATTGAAGAGTAATGACTATGCTTCAAGCGCAATATAAAGATTTATTACAGCATCCAGATATTCGTTTTGATATGCCTGAAAATGGCGGTTACATCGAAGTGAAAGATGCAGCAACACATGACACGTTGGCATGGGTGAAATCCCATGACCGCGCGTCAGTTGAACAAGCGATTGCACGTTCGCAAGTGGCGCAAACCGCGTGGAAAGCACAAACTGCGCTACAACGTGCTGATGTGCTTTGGGCTTGGTTTGACTTGATGCAGGAAAATAAAGAGTCATTGGCTCAGATTTTGACTGCTGAACAAGGTAAACCTTTGGCTGAAGCACGTGGTGAAATTGGCTATGCGGCTTCATTTATTCGCTGGTTTGCAGAGCAAGCTCGTCGTATAGATGGTGATATTTTAGCACCAACACTACCAAATCAGCGTTTGTTGGTCATCAAACAAGCCATTGGCGTTACTGCTGCAATTACACCGTGGAACTTCCCTGCTGCAATGATCACACGTAAGGCAGCGCCTGCAATTGCAGCGGGTTGTTCAATGCTTGTGAAACCGGCAGAGCAAACACCTTTGACAGCTTATGCTTTAGAGGTATTGGCACTGCGCGCGGGTTTACCACAAGATGTGTTATTGCATATCAGTGGTGACGCGATTGAAGTCGGTAAAACATTGTGTGAAAGCGATACGGTGAAGAAGTTAAGCTTCACGGGTTCAACGCAAGTTGGTCGTATCTTAATGCAGCAATGTGCACCAACCATCAAAAAACTGTCTTTAGAGTTAGGCGGTAATGCACCTGTGCTAGTGTTTGACGATGCTAATCTTGAGCAAGCAGTACAAGGTATTATGGCCAGCAAGTTCCGTAATAGCGGACAGACTTGTGTTTGTGCCAATCGTATCTATGTGCAAGATGGTATTTATGATGCATTGGTTGAAAAGTTGACAGTTGCTGTTGCGAATTTAAAAGTTGGTGATGGTCGTATCGAGACTTCAACCCAAGGGCCTTTGATTGATGAAGCAGCGATTGAAAAAGTTCAGTCACATATTGCAGATGCCATCAGTAAAGGGGCACAGGTTAAAACCGGTGGTCAACGTTCAAGCTTAGGTGGTACTTTCTTTGAACCGACACTTTTAACAGAAGTGACACAAGAGATGAAAGTCTCGAAAGAAGAAACCTTTGGCCCATTGGCACCGCTGTTCCGTTTTAAAACGGAAGAAGAAGCGATTCAAATGGCCAATGACACCGAATTTGGTCTGGCAACCTACCTATTTACCCAAAACACAGCACGTCAGTGGCGTGTTGGTGAGGCGCTTGAGTACGGTATGGTGGGCATCAACACGGGTGCGATTTCAAATGAAGTGGCTCCATTTGGTGGTGTGAAGCAGTCTGGCTTAGGGCGTGAAGGCTCTAAATTCGGTATCGACGAATATCTCGAAATGAAATATTTGTGCGTGGATATCTCTGTTTAAGTACGTCTAGCAACCATCAGTTAAAAAATCAGCCTTGCCCATTCAAGGCTGATTTTTTTTTATGGGTGTATATTAGGGAAGAGTCGATTTATTTTAAAATAGTACCTAGTGAAGCAACTTCAAAAGCCAAATCAATAAAGTTCACTACACCTTTATATAACGTGTCTTCTTTTCTTTAATCTGTCCAAACATATAAGTGACTTTAAACTTTATAGGTAGACAGTAAAATACTGGTTTCAGTATTGTAAATTCCTGAAATATTTCGGATTCGTTCTAAAATTCGATCAAAATTTTCCAAGCTATCAGACTTCAATTCGACCAATAAATCCCACTTGCCATTGGTACTATGCAAGGTATGCACAGCAGGGTCGATTCTGAGCTCTTTGACCACTGCACTGGTCTTGGTGCCTTCCACCATAATATTCATCCAAGCACGGATACTATTTTTCTCAGCGCCCGGTTTAATCCGTACGGTATAGCCTGTAATCACACCACTGGTTTCCAGATATTCAATACGCTTTTGTACGGTATTTCGAGAGATATGGAGCTTGTTCGCAATCTCGGTAATCGAGATACGGGCATTGTCTTGTAGTAAGCCGAGGATTTGACTGTCCGTATCGTTCATTTTGATTTTTCCTGTTATCAATTTGATGAAATTTATTTCATTTTAATCAAAATTACAACTTTTTCGGCGCAGTTTGATTTTTCATACTATGCATATTGAGCAGTATTCACATGAACGTTACATCGAGCTGAGGCGATGTGTTCTGCGGGTGATGTCTCATATCTATTTAATGGATTTGATTCACCAAATTTTCAAAGGGAAACATCATGTCTTTGTCATATGAAATGGACAATAGTGGCGCTTGGCAGACCTATCTTGCACAGATTAACCGTGTTGCGCCATATCTGGAAGACGACTTAATTCCATTCATCGATACTTTAAAGCG
Organism: Acinetobacter sp. WCHAc060042; assembly: GCF_003231195.1. Taxonomy (NCBI): domain Bacteria; kingdom Pseudomonadati; phylum Pseudomonadota; class Gammaproteobacteria; order Moraxellales; family Moraxellaceae; genus Acinetobacter; species Acinetobacter sp. WCHAc060042. The sequence goes on along the minus strand of NZ_QKVN01000001.1, from coordinate 16,679 downwards.
TCCTAAGCGCGCTTTGATTGTTGATGTACCAATCGTGATGGACGATGGTTCGATCCAGCACTTCGAAGGTTATCGTGTACAGCACAATTTGTCGCGTGGACCGGGTAAAGGTGGTATTCGTTATCATCCAGACGTAGAACTCAATGAAGTCATGGCACTCTCAGCGTGGATGACGATTAAAACTGCGGTATTAAATTTACCGTATGGCGGCGCTAAAGGTGGTGTTCGTGTAGACCCTCGCAAATTGTCTCCACGTGAACTTGAACGTTTAACTCGCCGTTTTACTAGCGAAATTAGCCTAGTGATTGGCCCACAAGTCGATATTCCTGCTCCAGATGTAGGCACCAATGCAGACATCATGGGTTGGATGATGGATACCTATTCAAGTATCAAAGGTCATACCGTAACAGGTGTGGTGACAGGTAAGCCTGTGCACTTGGGTGGCTCTTTAGGCCGTGTGCGTGCAACAGGTCGTGGCGTATTTGTGACTGGTTTAGAAGTTGCTAAGAAAATCAATCTTGCGCTTGAAGGCAGTCGTGTAGCGATCCAAGGTTTCGGTAACGTGGGTAGCGAAGCGGGTTACTTATTCCATAAAGCCAATGCGAAAGTGGTGTGTGTACAAGACCATACAGGCACGATCTTTAATGCTGAAGGCATGGACGTTAAGCAGTTACAAGACTACGTTGCGATTCATAAAGGTGTAGCAGGCTTCCCAGATGCGACTTTAATTGAAGACGAAGCATTCTGGTCGGTTGAAATAGATATTTTAATTCCAGCGGCTTTAGAAGGTCAGATTACGCCTGAACGTGCGCAAAAATTGACTGCAAAATTAGTCTTGGAAGGTGCGAATGGTCCAACGTATCCAGACGCAGAAGACATTCTGTTAGAACGTAAAATCACGATTGTACCTGACGTACTGTGTAACGCAGGCGGTGTAACTGTGAGTTACTTCGAATGGGTTCAAGACATGGCGAGCTACTTCTGGACAGAAGAAGAAATTAACCAACGTTTAGACAAACTCATGATGTCAGCAGTTGAAGACGTTTGGTTCACTGCAAGCGAAAAGCAGTGCAGCCTACGTACAGCAGCATACATCTTGGCGTGTAAACGTATCTTAAAAGCACGTAAAGAACGAGGAATTTTCCCAGGTTAAGGGGAAGTTCCGTGCCCTTCGGGGCACACCATATTATTAGAAAGCACAACATCAGATTTATTAAGGACGAACAAACCATGAACCAGAATAGTCAACCCGCTCGCCAAGATTTTAATCAGTACATGGTGCCAGTTTTTGCACCCGCTCAGTTTATTCCTGTGCGTGGCGAAGGTTCTCGTTTATGGGATCAGCAAGGTAAGGAATATATCGATTTTGCAGGCGGTATTGCGGTCAATGCGCTTGGACATGCTCACCCTGTGGCGGTGAAAGCTTTGGTCGAACAAGGTCAAAAGCTTTGGCACATTGGCAATGGTTATACCAATGAACCCGTACTTGCACTTGCAAAACAATTAGTTGATAACACCTTTGCAGATAAAGTGTTCTTCTGTAACTCTGGTGCAGAAGCCAATGAAGCGGCTTTGAAACTTGCGCGCAAAGTGGGCCTACTTTCAGGCTCTGCACGTAAAAATAAAATTATTGCATTTAAAAATGCTTTCCACGGCCGTACTTTATTTACGGTTACGGCAGGTGGCCAACCGAAATATTCACAAGATTTTGCACCACTTCCAGAAGGTATTCACCACTTACCATTCAATGATTTAGACGCAGTACGTGAAGCGATTGATGCAGACACGTGTGCGGTGATTGTTGAGCCGATTCAAGGTGAAGGTGGGGTCATTACGGCAAGCCCTGAGTTTTTAAAAGGCTTACGTGAACTGTGTGACCAACATGGTGCGGTACTCATTTTTGATGAAGTGCAAACAGGTGTTGGTCGTACAGGTGCTTTATATGCATATATGAACACTGACGTGACCCCAGACATTTTAACCACAGCCAAAGCTCTCGGCGGCGGTTTTCCCATTGGTGCCATGATTACAACAGATAAGTTTGCCAACATGTTTGTGGTGGGTGACCATGGTACGACTTATGGTGGTAACCCATTGGCGTCTGCTGTAGCCAATGCCGTATTTGGTTTGATCAATACCCCAGAAGTGTTGAATGGTGTACGTACCCGTGCGCAAATTTTTGCCGATGGTTTAAATCAGTTAAATGCACGCTATGGCCTATTTGAAGAAATTCGTGGTCAAGGTTTATTAATTGGCTGTGTACTAAAAGCTGAATATGCAGGCAAAGCCAAAGACATCGTGACTTTAGCGGGCGAAGAAGGATTATTGGCGCTGGTTGCAGGTCCAAATGTCGTTCGTTTCACGCCATCATTAATTATTCCAGAAGCAGATATCGAAGCAGGTTTACAACGCTTTGAGCGTGCGCTCGCGCGCTTTGTTGGCGCGTGATAGGCCACTGGTTATGATGATTGTTAGACATGCAGAGCATCGAGATTTAGATGATATCTACATTCTGGCGGGGAAGTCCGGCGTTGGCCTGACTTCTTTACCCCAAAATAAAGAGATCTTATCGGCTCGTATTGCACGCACACAAAAGACCTTAGCGGGGCAAGCTGCACCAAGTGAACAAGGGTATTTATTTGTTTTAGAAGATACTCAGTTACAACGTGTGGTGGGTGTGAGTGCCATTGAAGTTTCAGTGGGCTTAACTGAGCCTTTCTATAACTACCATGTGGGCAAACAAGTCCATGCCTCACAAACTCTGAATGTTTATAAAACCTTAAATACGCTGTTTTTAAGCAATGACCATACTGGTTGTAGTGAACTCTGCACGCTGTTTTTAGATCCAGAGTACCGCAAAGACCAAAATGGAAAACTGCTGTCGAAGATCCGTTTCCTGTTTATCGCAGCTTTCAAACAGGCTTTTCAAAATAAGCTGATTGCAGAAATGCGTGGTTATTCCGATGAAAATGGTCGTTCGCCATTTTGGGATGCCTTAGGCCATCACTTTTTCAATATGGATTTCTCGACTGCGGATTATCTCAGTGGTATTGGGCAAAAAGTCTTTATTGCGGAGTTGATGCCACGTTTTCCTGTGTATATCGACTTACTGCCGATGGCCGCGCAACAAGTGATTGCACAGGTGCATCCGCAGACAGTTCCTGCCTCTCGTGTGTTGGAGTCGGAAGGTCTGTGTTACCAAGGTTATGTCGATATTTTTGATGCAGGCCCGACGCTTGAAGCGGAAGTCAGTAGCCTGCGTGCAGTCAAAGAAAGTCACACTTGTGCCGTTAAAATCGTCGACAGCGTACCAGAAAGTGCAGGGCGTTATTTGGTGGCGAATGATCGCTATCAAGACTATCGCGCAATTTTAATTCAGCATGCGGCTGAGACAGACAGTTTAAGTTTAACGGTAGAACAAGCGCATGCCCTTGGTGTGCAAGCAGGGCAAAGCATTCGTATGCTGCCTTTAGATAAGATGGAGAAAAAATAATGTCACAAGGGAATTTATATATAAACGGGACATGGTCTCCAGCGCAAGGTGCAGCATGGGACAAACTCGATCCAGTTACGCAAGAAACAATTTGGCATGGTGCAGAAGCAACAGCTGAGCAAGTTGCACAAGCTTGTCAGTCTGCACGTGCTGCATTTGCTACTTGGGCACGTCGTCCTTTAGCTGAGCGCCTTGAAATTATTCAACAATTTGCCAGCTTGTTAGAACAAAACAAACAACAGCTTGCAACGATTATTAGTCGTGAAACCAGTAAGCCGATTTGGGAAACGTTGACTGAAGTTCAGTCGATGATTGGTAAAGTAGCAATTTCAGTACGTGCTTATCACGAACGTACAGGTGAAAGTCTGACGGAAATGCCAGATGGTGCAGCGTCTTTACGTCACCGTCCGCATGGTGTGTTGGCTGTATTCGGCCCGTATAACTTCCCAGGTCACTTGCCGAATGGTCATATCGTCCCTGCGCTGATTGCAGGGAACACTTTGGTCTTTAAACCAAGTGAATTGACGCCGTGGACCGCAGAAGAAACAGTCAAATTATGGCAAGAAGCTGGCTTACCAGCAGGTGTATTGAACTTGGTACAAGGTGGTCGCGTTACAGGTGAAGCACTGGCTCAATCGCATGAAATTGATGGCTTGTTGTTCACAGGCAGTGCCAATACAGGTTACCACCTGCATAAACAATTGGCTGGTGCTCCAGAAAAAATTCTCGCTCTAGAAATGGGCGGTAACAACGCATTAATTATCGACGAGATTACTGATATTGATGCAGTAGTGAATTTAACCGTCCAATCTGCCTTTATTTCAGCGGGTCAGCGCTGTACCTGTGCACGCCGTTTAATCATTAAAAATGGTGCAGTAGGCGATGCCTTCATTCAACGTTTGGTTGAGGTGAGCCGTAACTTGGTGGTGGGTCAGTGGGATGCTCAGCCACAACCGTTTATGGGTGGTGTGATTTCATTGCATGCTGCACAGCAAATTCTACAAGCACAACAACGCCTGATCGATTTAGGGGCTCAAGTTCTGCTCCCTGTGACTCAAGCAGATGCCAACAGTAGCTTATTAAGTCCGGGTCTTTTAGATGTGACCAATGTCAGCGACGTCCCCGACGAAGAATATTTTGGCCCATTGAGCTGTATTTATCGTTATGACCATTTTGATGAAGCTTTGGCACTAGCGAATAGCACTCGATTCGGTTTGTCGGTGGGTTTAGTTTCACCTGACCGTGAGCTGTTTGATCGTTTATTGATTGAAGCACGTGCAGGCATTGTGAACTGGAACAAACCATTAACAGGCGCGTCAAGTGCTGCACCCTTTGGTGGTGTAGGTGCATCAGGAAACCATCGTGCCAGTGCTTTCTATGCCGCAGATTACTGCGCATGGCCAATGGCATCACTGGAAAGTCAGCAGGTAAGCCTACCTGAAAAATTATCGCCAGGCATTGTGCTGTAAGTCGACAGAAAAGGGAGTTTAGAAATGTCAGGCTATGAAATTAATTTTGATGGTTTAGTCGGTCCAACACACCACTATGCAGGATTGTCATTCGGAAACGAGGCATCTACCAAAAACCAAAATAATCTTTCCAACCCGAAGTTGGCTGCCAAGCAAGGTCTGTTAAAGATGAAAGCTTTGGCCGACATGGGGTTAAAGCAGGGTGTATTTGCACCGCAAGAACGCCCTCATGTCCCGACTTTGCGCAAATTGGGCTTCCGTGGAGATGATCACAGCGTGATTGAACAAGCGATGCGTACCTCGCCTGCATTGTTATCCGCGTTGAGTTCAGCATCCTGTATGTGGACTGCCAATGCGGCAACCGTTTCACCGTCGGCGGACAGTGCAGATGGTCGTGTGCATTTTACTGCGGCGAATTTAAACAACAAATTCCACCGCTCGATTGAACATGAAACGACCTCGCGTGTTATGGCAGCGATGTTTAAGGATGAACGTCACTTTGCCCATCACGAGGCACTGCCACCTGTGGCATTGTTTGGTGATGAAGGTGCGGCGAATCATAACCGTTTAGGCGGTGCTTATGATCAGGCCAGCGTGCAAGTGTTCGTTTATGGTCAGCAGTTCCTCGGTGGTGGTATTGGCCCGAAACGCTATCCTGCGCGTCAATCCTTAGAGGCGAGTGAAGCCGTGGCACGTTTACACCAGCTCAAAGCAGAACAAACGGTATTTATACAGCAGCATCCCGATGTGATTGACCAAGGTGTCTTCCACAACGACGTGATTGCGGTGAGTAACCAAAACGTTTTGTTCCACCATCAGCATGCATTTTTGAATCAGTCTGAAGCATTGTCAGAAATTCGCGAAAAAATGGCGCGCTTGGGTCAAGAATTCGTCTCCATTGAAGTGCCTGATCAGCGTGTTTCTGTGAAAGATGCGGTCAATACGTATTTGTTCAATAGCCAATTACTCACCCGTGCCGATGGCGGGATGAGTATTGTGGTGCCTGAAGAATCACGTCAAAACCCAGCAGTGTGGGGTTATTTAAACGACATGATCCAAATGGGTACGCCGATTGACGACATCAAGGTGTTTGACCTACGTGAAAGTATGCGCAATGGCGGTGGCCCTGCATGTTTACGTTTACGTGTGGCGGTGAATGAAGCAGAGCTGAATGCAATCAACCCAAACCTGTTCATGAATGATGCCTTGTTTACCCGTTTAAACACGTGGGTCGACCAGTACTACCGTGACCAGTTGGCGCAACAAGATTTGGCTGACCCGCAATTACTGATTGAAAGCCGTACTGCGTTAGATGAATTGACGCAAATTTTGAACTTAGGTTCGGTGTATCACTTCCAACGTTAAGCAATCGTGCAGGGAAAGCAGATGATAGATTTTCTAGGTGATGTTTTAAAACAACGTGTCCCGACTGTAGCACATGGCGTACAGCATGATTTTCGTTGGGAATGGTTGGCTGAAGGTGTTTTATCTTTTACGCCGAAACAGGCTTATGAAAAAGCAGTCGTGCTTTCCGCGGGTGTGCATGGCAATGAAACTGCGCCAATCGAGTTGTTGGCGCAGCTGAGTCACGATTTGTTTGCAGGGGCATTAGAGCTCAAGGTTAAGCTATTGCTGATTTTAGGGAATCCTATCGCGATTCGCTCGGGGCAACGCTATGTTGAAAATGATATGAACCGCATGTTCTGCGGGGCCTATCAACAATTTACCGACACAGTTGAAGCGCAGCGGGTGGCAGTCTTAGAACAGATCGTCACCGCTTTTTTTAATGATAGTCCAGCTCAAGTACGACGCTATCATTACGATTTGCATACCGCGATTCGCCCATCTTTGTTGCCGACTTTTGCCTTATTTCCTTATCAAACCCATGACTATGATGCTGCGATGTTGGACAGCCTAAACGCTGCGGAATTGGATGCCTTAGTGTATCACAATGCCGTAGGTCGTACCTTTACACACTTTAGCAGCTCTCAGTTTCAAGCGGCTAGTTCGACGCTAGAACTTGGTCATGCTAAACCCTTTGGACAGAATGATTTGACAGCATTCGCTGCGATTAATCATGTGCTTCGTGCCGTGGTGAGTGAGCAGTCCTTACCTGTGCGCCAAAAACAAGCAATTCAAACTTTTCGAGTCGTTGATTCGATCATCAAAACTGAAGAAGACTTCCAACTGAATTTGGCAGATGCTGCGCCTAATTTTTCTGTGTTTGAAACTGGTGCTGTCATTGCCTTACAACAGGGCAAACCGTATGTAATTGCACCAGAGCAGGTTCGGATTTTGTTTCCGAATACGCAAGTGAAAAAGGGATTAAGAGCAGGGCTGATCTTAACTGAGGTTTATTCAGGATGATTTTAATCAATTTATTAAATGTGCTGATGGTGGTTTATCGAACTTAAGTCGTTAAATTAATTTTCAATGGAATTGAATATATGGATATTGTTAAAAATATTAATTCAATATTTTTATCTACTGATTATAAGGTAACTTATGGTTGGTGGATTTTTTTGCGTTTATTATTTATTAAGTTATTGTTTTTTAATAAAAAATATTTGAATTTGGCATAGGTTTTGCAAGTCGTGTAAACATTATTTAGTGGCTGATAAAGGATTAACTCTACTGGCTCTGAATAGTAAAAATTAATGTTATTGAAAGATAATATGTAGCTTAATTTGGACTGAAATGAAATAAGAAATTATTTTAAAAAAGTCCCATATTTACACCCGTTGGGCTGTAAATTGGAGTAAAAATATGATGAATGGAAAACAAGCCCATCAACAAAAAGAACCTTTAGAAGGTGATTTATTGGGTGGACATCATTACGAGTCAGTTGAGGAAGAACAACTGCAACGCTCACTAACCAACCGTCACATTCAGATGATTGCGATTGGTGGTGCGATTGGTACAGGTCTCTTTATGGGATCGGGTAAGACGTTGGCTGTGTCAGGTACATCCATTATTCTGACCTATTTAATTATTGGTTTCTTCTTCTTCTTCGTCATGCGTGCGATGGGGGAGTTACTGCTTTCCAATACCAACTATAAATCTTTTGCTGATTTTGCAACGGCATATTTGGGTCCATGGGCTGGCTTCTTTTTAGGGTGGTCGTACTGGCTTAGCTGGATTGTCACTGCAATTGCCGATGTGATTGTTATTGGGGGCTATGCACAGTTTTGGTATCCTGACCTCCCCGCATGGATACCCGCTTTCACCTCCATTGCGATTTTGACTTTGTTGAATTTCGTTGCTGTAAAGTTATTTGGTGAAGTTGAGTTCTGGTTTGCTTTAATCAAGATTATCGCAATTATTTTATTCCTATGTGTTGGTATATATCTCATTACCATTGGATTTGTCTCTCCAGATGGTGTCAAAGCGTCGTTAGCTCATGTGGTTGAGAAAGAGTCTTTGTTCCCATACGGTTTAACTGGCTTTTTAGCAGGGTTCCAAATTGCAGTATTTGCCTTTGTCGGCATTGAATTGGTGGGTACTACTGCGGCAGAAACCAAAGATCCGCATTATGCTTTACCACGTGCGATTAACTCGATTCCATTACGTATTTTATTGTTCTATATCGGTGCTTTGGTTTGTATTATTGCAGTCACTTCTTGGTCACAAATTTCTCCAGATAAAAGTCCATTTGTTGAAATGTTTACCTTAATTGGTTTGCCTGCGGCAGCCAGTATTGTCAACTTTGTGGTGGCAACCTCTGCCATGTCTTCTGCGAATAGTGGTGTGTTTGCGACCAGCCGTATGTTGTTTGGTTTGGCTGTAGAAAAAGATGCACCGAAAAGTTTTGCCAAACTGTCGAAAAGTAAAGTGCCTGTGCTGAGCCTTATATTTTCAATGTTCTGTGTAGTGGTAGGAACGTCGATTCTGTTTATTGTGCCGAATGTCATGACAGCATTCATTATCATTTCAGCCTTTACTTCTATTCTATGTATTTTTACTTTTGCCATGATTATTTTGTCGTATCTGGCTTATCGTAAAAAAGACCCTGAATTACATGAGCAGTCAGCGTATAAAATGCCAGGTGGTCGATTCATGGCATGGTTTACCTTGTTATTCTTGATCTTTGTGGTGGCGATTTTAGCACTAGATCATGACACCATGATTTCATTGGCATTCTCCCCACTTTGGTTTATTGGCTTAGGTATTGCTTATTACTATAAAACGAAAAAATATGCAGAGCGCAGTTGGATTTTGACCCATGGTCGCCGCATTGAGCATGATGATATGCAAGAAAATAATTAGTGAAAAGTGAGAGAGGGTATTTACCCTCTCTTTTGTTATAACGATGAAGAGGGTTTTATTTTGAAAAAGTCGACATTATTGGCTTGTATGTTAGGTGCAGGGCTGTTGAACATCAATAGCAGTTTTGCAGCGCCTTTATTAACCACGCATATTTCAGCCAGCCAATCAGCCGCGCCTCAGGCCAATGCTTGGGTTGAAATTAATGTGCAGGCCTTTGAGCAAAATATTCAGACTTTGCAGCAGCAATTACAAGACAAAAGTCAAATTTGTGCAGTCATGAAAGCTGATGCGTATGGTCACGGGATTGAACTGTTGATGCCGAGTATTATGAAGCTGAATGTACCTTGTGTGGGGATTACCAGTAATGCCGAAGCGGCAATGGTACGTCAGTCTGGTTATCAGGGACGCCTATTAAGACTACGTGCAGCCACAGACCAAGAGATTCAAAATGCGGCTTCTTTAAATATGGAAGAGTTGTTGGGCAATTATGAGCAAGCACAACGTATGTCGCAGTGGGCAAAACAACAGGGTCTAACCATTAAATACCATTTAGGCTTAAATGCAGGTGGTATGGACCGAAATGGTTTAGAGTTGAATAGTGAAATGGGCAAACAGCAAGCGCTACGTATGACTAAATTAGCCAATCTAAAACTGGTGGGGATTATGACCCACTATGCAGTAGAGGATGAGCAATATGTGCGTGACCATCTGGCGGTGTTTAACCAGCAAACGGACTGGTTGATTAAAAAAGCCAAATTAAAACGTGAAGCGCTGACTTTACATACCGCAAATTCTTTTGCGACCTTAACTGTTCCAGAGTCACATTTAGATATGGTTCGTGCGGGTGGCGTGATTTATGGTGACAGCCTTCCAGATCGGGTCGAATATAAAAAGCTGATGGCCTTTAAAACCCAAGTGGCAACAGTTAATGCCTATTTGAAAGGCACAACAGTCGGCTATGACCAAACCTATACCTTGAAGCGTGATTCGCTGTTGGCGAACTTACCACTTGGCTACTCAGATGGTTATCGACGTGCCTTTAGTAATAAAGCCTATGTGCTGATTCGAGGCCATAAAGTGCCTGTAGTTGGACGAACTTCTATGAATACCACCATGGTAGATGTCACGGACTTTCCTGATATTCGTGCCAATGATGAAGTGGTGCTCTTTGGTCAGCAAGGTGCTGAAAGTGTCAAGCAAAGCGATTTAGAAGAATACAATGGTGCTTTACTAGCAGATGTTTATACCATGTGGGGTAATTCTAACCCTAAGGTTCTGGTACGGCACGATTAATAAACGACCAGTATTCGGTATGCTTGGAGATAACTTAAAAGTACCGATAGTTTGAGTTGAGCAACTATTCATCGCCTTTTTAAAGGGGTGTCTGGTTGTTTTTACAGAGTGAATGAGTCAATTGAAGGCAGTACATATTGAATGATGTGCTGTCTTTTTTCATGGCTGTATTTGATGATTTTGGGTTAGAGAAGCTGAAGCCTTGAGGGATGTTGGCCTGCTCTCAATCAATTTTAAAATAGTGTGATCCTTCTGATTTTAAATGTTTTAGATCGTCTGAACGTTGTTGACTTTACATTTAAAACACGAATGTAGTGATGAAATCTGCACTGAACGACAAAAAGCAAAAACCGATTTTTTGAACAACCTTCTCCATTCCAAAAATAAAAGCAAATACTATTTGTAAATAATAATCTAATTGATTATTATTCGCATCCACATAGTCTTCCTATCTCAATTATCTTTATAGGTCTCAGGCATTGAGGCTCTGGAAAAATAAATTGAATTAAGAGTAATGATTATCAATATCATTTAATAAGTGGGTTTAACCGCATGAGTATGAATCAATACCAGTCGCAATTTTCGGGCGACGAAGCTAAAATTTTGAACTTACGACCTTGCTATTTATCACTATGTTTAGCTGTTTTAATGACTACAGGCTTCAGCTCAAACAGCTTTGCACAAGAGAATGTCTCTGTTTCAACCTCTCTCCCTAAGATCACAGTATATGCTGAACATGAAGATCAGGCGCCTGTTTCAAAAACCTCAATCAATAGAGACAACCTCGACAAGACGGGGGTAACCGATATGGCAAGTATCGTGAAATACTTGCCTCTCGTTTATGCTCCATTTTCGGTTGCAGGCAGTGGAACCTTTTTTGATGGGTCTGGTACAAGTAGTTATAATATTCGTGGTATTGATGCCAATCGTATTGGTTTAGATATTGATGGTGTAGATATAGCTGAAGCAACGGTTAGCTCTTATATTCCACCTAATAGTATGAGTCAACGTGGCGCTGGTCGTGACTATATTGAACCTGAAATGTTTACATCAGTAGATATCGTTTCAGGAACAACAGATGCATCAACCGACGGTATTGGTGGGCGAGTCTCATTTAAAAATAAGTCTCCAGAAGATTATTTGGTGGATGGTAAAACTATCGCGGGGACTGCCAAAGTAGGGTATAGCTCTGCGGATGAAGCGTGGTTAAGCTCTGTGACGGGCGCGGTAGGTAATGACGAGCTTAAAGCCTTAGTGGCTTATGCACATCGTGATGGGCATGAAACAAAACCTAACTCTAAAACCAAAGCATTTCCGACCGATTGGAAGTCTGATGCTGTATTGGGACGAGTACTGTGGACGTTATCCGATCAGCATCAATTTAATTTGACTGGGGACTTTTACCGCAAAACTGCCGATACTACAGGTATTAGTGCAAGTTTATTTAGCAACTATAAAAGTGATGCCACCCAACAGCAAGATATTGACCGTACCCAATTTAGCTTAGAACACATTTACAAACCTGCAAACTTTGCTTTGTTTGATCAGTTGAAAAGTAAAATGTGGTATCAAGAGTCAAATAATGAAACTGATACATCATTCATGAACAGTGCGACAGTCGCACGTGACTTTTCAACGACATATAAAGAAAAAAATACAGGGATTAAGTTTGATGCACTGAAGCGTTTGAGCAATCAAACTCTAAAATATGGATTGGCGGCAGACCAGAAAGATTATTCGAGTACTAAAGTGGACTTACGTAATGGCTCGAAATTGTCAACACTCTATCAAAACGGTTATTTACTTGATTCTGAGCTCAAACGTTATTCTGCTTACCTCTCTGATGAGATCCGTTTAGACCTCTTAGGGCGTGATTTAACTTTAACACCATCAGTTCGCCTTGAACGACAAGAGTATCGCCCGGACTCTTCTGCATATAGTGATGTGCAAGATCGTGATTTTAGTTATGTTTCACCTGGTTTTTCAGCAGGTTATCAGTTTAATCCAGAAAACTATAGCTATTTTAAATACACCCGCGGTACACGTATTCCTTCGCCAACAGAGATGGGCGGGATTTATCAAACCACGGCAGCTAATCCAAGCTATATCGTGATTGGTAATTCAAACTTAGATAAAGAAACCAGTGATGCGTTTGAAATTGGACTGAGAAATACTTCAATTGACGGTATAAAGTTTGATATCACAGGCTTTTATACGAAGTATAGCGACTTTATTGATTATTATAATTATGGCTATACAGCACAGTATACTAATGGTTATTACCGTGCAGAAAACTTAGCCAATGCCACAATTTGGGGGGGTGAGCTGTCTACGCGCATAGATCTAGGCCAATTTATTTCAAACTCAGATGGATTTAGTTTGGCATTAGTAGCTGGAAAAACGAAGGGAACTGCGAAAAATAAAGATGGTTTGAAAACTGGTGTGAACTCGGTTCAACCTGAAAAGGGAAGTTTAACTTTTGCTTATGATAACCCCAATAAAGTCTTTGGTTTAGGTCTAACTGCAACAGCAGTCGGGGACAAAATTGCGTCCAAAGATGTCACGACTTATCAAGATGATGTTGCGTACCAACGTGTTGCTGGCTACACCATTTTTGACTTATCTGCTTACTGGAATATCAATAAGTTCACCAAAGTGAATGTAGCTTTTAACAACATCTTTGATAAGACCTATTGGGATTACTCCGCAGTTGGCACCATCACAGGAACGAATCAAGCCAGTTTAATAGATCGCGCAGCCGAATCAGGTCGAAATATTGTCGCAAGTGTTGAATTTAAATACTAAATTTCAAAGCTAGATAGAACAGGTATTCCATCCAGCAAACTTAACTTTCAGGAAATGAAATCATCATGAAAATCATGTCTACATGGGTAATGGGTATCACGATGCTCAGCGCTTCAGTGAGTATTTTAGCAGCAGATAAAACAGCGCAAACAGATGTATATCAACAAGCTTATGCTATTCATGCGCTCTATCATCCAGAAAATAAGCAACCCAATGCTTCCGTAGTGACACAACAATATATACAAGATTATGCTGCACTTTTTAGCAATAATAAAAAGGTGACAGCTGAACAGTTTGCCCAATTTGAACAGACACGTTTAGACCCCGTACTCAAGCAACGCCGTGAAATGTCTTTAAAACAGGCACATGTTCGTTACGGTATTTTAGATAAAAGCAAAGATCAAAAGTTAACGTTAAAAGAGTTCCAAGCCTCTGGTGAAAAGACTTTTGATGGCTTTGATCTGAATCAAGACGGTTTGATTAATGCAGAAGATGCTCAGTTGGCAGGAGGAAGTATAGGAACACATGATGGTTTTCGTGCCAAGTTACCTATTTCGATGCCGATGCCAAGCAATGTGGCTGAGTTTATCGCGCAATATGGACAGGGTAAAAATTATGTAACTTTAGGCGACTATCTAACCGCACGCGATAAACAATTTTTTGAGACGGACAGCAATCAAGATTTGATCGTGACTGAACAAGAATATGTCGATGAGTTTATGCAGCGTTTTGACCGTAATTTAGCGACGGGTACGACTCAAATGCAGGAGATTGCTGGACAGCAATTCAAAGCGATTGCAAAAGGTAAAACCACCATTCAAGCAAACGATATTAAACAGTATGCGAAAAAAGTAGGGCAAGCCTCAGCCCAATAAACCAGCCATACCTTTAAGTCATTTATGGGTGGCTTAAAGGTAAAACTAATTAGGTTGACGATGGACAAAGATACATCAATGGAATATTCAACGATGAAAAAAATAGGTTTGACTTGCTTACTGAGTATCTTGGTCGTAAATAGTTGGGCACATGCACCTTTTGTTGCGCCAAGCAGTTATGTGGTAGAAGGTGGCAACACTGCAGTTTTGGCAGGATTTGCAGAGCAAGCTTTTGACTCGGAAGTAGCCATTAAAGGCTTTAATTTTAAAGTGCTTACACCAAAGGGTGAAACTCAAGAATTAACATTGAGTCATAGTAAAGTTTTAAGTTTGGCTGATGTGAAAACGGATCAAGCAGGAACTTATACAGTTACAGGGCTCCGAACAGGTGAGCTTAAATATGCAAAAGTTGGCCAACGTTGGTTGCGGGTATTAGATGCAAAAACTGAAGGTTTATCACCACTGACTGAACGTCATTTTGTTACCCCAAGTGAAGTACAAGCGGAAAGCCAGCAGTTTACTGTGCAACGTTTTGATCAGTTGCTGAGTTATTTTTCTAAGCAACAGCAGAGTGAGCTGAAGCAAGAGTATACCCAACAAGGTTTAAGTTTGGTATTTTCAAGTCATCCAAATCAAATTTCATTAAAAAAACCATTCACAATAAAATTAAACTTGGGAAATAAACCTGCGTCAGGTTTTCAGGTAACACTAGAAAAGCAAATCACCACATTGGGAGAGGCTGAAAAAGTGACTCAGTTACAGACCAATGGTTCAGGTGAGGTTACTTTGCTTTTTCCAGCGGTCGGGCAATACCTTGTGACTATGACCTCACCTGAACAGTCTGAAAAGTTTCGACCGAATGCTCAGACCTATAGAACGATTTTGAGTTTATACGTAAATCCTTAAATGTAAGCTAAGGCTAAAGAGGTCATTTACTGAAATCTGTTCGAGTTCATCTCAACTGAATCACAGGTCTGTGAATGACAAGTGCCGTTATTTTTTTTTGAGCATCAAAGAATATTACGTAGTTCGCGCGCAGTTTCTTGTAGCAAAGGCAGTATGTGTTGAATCAAATATTCTTTGGTTGTTCGCATGGTAGGGGAAACAATATTTAAGGCTGCAACGACTTTTAACTGTTGCCCATAAATCGGAACGGCAAGTGCATGTACGCCCAATTCATGTTCTTCACATGAATAACACCAACCTTGCTCTCGAATTTCATGCAATAAGGCCAGAAACGTTTCATTGTTGGTATGGGTGTATTTGGTGAGGCGTTGTAGCGGATACTGATTCAGCCATTCACACTGTTCCTGATCGTCGAGATAGGCCAATAAAATTTTACCTGCTGATGTGGCATGTGCAGGTAGACGATTGCCCAAATGTAGGCCATAAGGATTGACACGATCTGTTTGTTGATGTGCGGCGCTACGTGCAATAGTAATCGCTTCATAGCCGTCTAAAACCATTACGGAAAAAATGAGTGAGGTTTGATTGGTCAGCAGGTTCAGTAGAGGTTGAGAAATTTTGGGAAGTTGTGCTCCACCTAAATAAGCGCCTGAAAATTTGAGAATTTTAGGGGTTAAATAAAAATAATGACCATCAGATTCTAAATAGCCTAAATATTCAAGAGTGAGTAAATGGCGTCGTGCTGCGGCACGGGTCATGCCTGTACGTTCCGCTGCCATAGTGATATTTAAACGATGTCGGTCAGTACCAAAGCTGTCGAGAATAGCCATACCTTTACTGATCCCTGCAACAAAGTCTTCATGTCGAATGGTTTTCTTATTATTGTGATTATGTATTCGCTTTTCTATTCGTTCTTTTTCTTCATGCATTTCGGTATCCCTATCCATTTTTATCCTTTGTCTATTTTTACTATAGCGTGAAATCAGAGTGAAATAATCAGGTTTTGTTCGATATGCATATAAATTGTTCGATGATCGAACAAAACCTGTGTTCACTATCTAGTCGAAAATCACTAAATTATAAAAAATGAGCAGATAAGGAAATCTAACTAAAAGACTAGGGAATCTTGTCGAAAATAAAGTAGCCCATGAGTATAGGTTAGTTTTCCGCGCCTTTTCAAATTTGCATGATGCACAATGGAGTTATCTAATGATAGATAAAAGTGCGGCATCCCTCGCGGAAGTGCTCTCCCAAATCACCGACGGCTCAACCATCATGATTGGTGGTTTTGGTACAGCAGGACAACCTGCTGAACTGATTGATGGCTTGATTCAACTCGGCATTAAAGACCTCACCATCGTCAGTAACAATGCTGGCAATGGCGACTATGGGTTAGCCAAGCTGCTGAAAGCGGGTGCTGTGAAAAAAGTCATTTGTTCGTTCCCGCGTCAGTCCGACTCTTGGGTCTTTGATGAACTCTATCGTGCAGGCAAAATCGAATTGGAACTGGTGCCTCAAGGTAACTTGGCCTGTCGTATCCAAGCCGCAGGCATGGGACTGGGTGCAGTCTTC